>JAESTW010000299.1 GCA_016763395.1 Kofleriaceae bacterium | reverse complement strand
GCAGGTCACCTATGGTCCAGCCCGAATCTGCGAGCTGGCTGACTTCGTGAGCAAATCGATTCCCGGGATCGGAGGGATCGACCTGTGCCGTGCCAAGCTGTGCTGAGTGGGCGAAAAGAAGGGGTAGCAAAAGAAGTGGAATGCTCATGCCACCTGGTAATTGCGATCTTCGTGCCGAGTTGCGATAATGCCCTAACCAGCTGAGATCAAACATGGCATTGGTACCACACTACTTTTCTGTGGGACACTAGACACGCAAGTGTCGCCACAGCCACACAGCGTCAGGGGGAACTGGTATCAACGGCTCCTCGATGTCTAGCGAACAGAAATTTCCGCCTCCTTTTAAAACCCTGATTTCCAAAGAGGAACTCAACAAACGAATCGCGGAACTCGGCGCCGAGATTACCAAGGACTACCAAGAAATCGGTGAAGACCTGGTTCTCATTGGAGTTCTCAAAGGATCGGTCATCTTCCTCTCGGACCTGTGTCGCAAAATCGAGCTGCCCTGCTCAATGGACTTTATTGGTATCGCGTCCTATGGCGATGACACCAAATCGTCCGGCGTTGTGCAGATTACCTCGGACTTGGCCCACTCCATCGAAGGCAAGCATGTGCTTATCGTTGAAGACATTATCGATACCGGTCTGACAGCTCAGTACTTATTTAAGAACCTGGCAACTCGGCGTCCGGCCAGCGTGAAACTCTGCTCTCTCTTGCACAAGCCCGATCGCTCTGAAATCGACATTTCGATCGACTACTTGGGCTTCGCCGTTCCCAACAAATTTGTTGTCGGCTTTGGTCTGGACATCGCGCAGAAGTACCGCAATGTCGATTTCATTGGATACGTAGAAGAATGAAACTCGCGCCGCTGGCTCGTTTGCCCGAGATCCTCTTCGCCATCGGCAAGGCCATCGGGTCGGACGACTCTTTGCCCAACACGCTGGCAACGATTTCTCAGTTGGTGACCGAGTCGACAGGCGCCAATGCGTGCTCGGTCATGCTGGCTGATGAAGGTAGACAGTTTTTGCTGGGAAAGGCCGCCTACGGCCTCGCGCGGGCAGATATCTCAGAGGTCAGCTTTGGCTTTGGCGAGGGCGTGGCCGGATGGGTTGCGGAAAATGCTGAGGGTACCGTCATAGATGACGTGACAGTCGACCCGCGTTTTACTATACACGGCGACAGCGATAGCCATATTCACTCGATGGCGTGTGTACCACTGCTGTATCGCGAAAATGTGGTCGGTGTATTGACGGTAACCTCATCAGACCCTGCTAGTTTCTCTGCAGACACCTTGGTGCTAATGCAGCTGATTGCAAATACCATTGCGCTCGATATTGAGAATATCCGGCTTCGGCGTATTTCGGTTACGGACAAGCTGACTGGCGCTTTCAATCGCGAGTTTCTGGACAGTCAGCTGCCCGCCTCCTTGGCCGATTGCAAAACCCGACGTGAGCCACTGTCTCTCATCATGTTCGATGTCGACCACTTCAAAAAGGTCAACGATACCTACGGCCATGGAGTCGGAGATCAAGTACTGCGCACGCTGGCACACCGGTTGCGCGAGTCCAGCCGAGACCGTGATATGCTTGTTCGCTATGGTGGTGAAGAATTTCTACTGCTTCTTCCCGGGGCAAATCTGGAAACGGCGATTGAGATAGCGAATCGAATGCGAATTCAACTGCAAGACAATCCAATTTGCGCGGGCGAGCGGGCTCTGGAAATCAGAGTCTCTGCTGGTGTGGCAGAGCACAACGATGCGGAAACTCCGGAGGCCTTCTTTGGGCGAGTGGACGAGGCGCTCTACACAGCAAAACGCACGGGCCGCAATCGGGTGGTCGCAGGGTAGATGGCGGACGATTTCGATAAAAAACCTCCGCCGCCGGAGGATGACGGTTGGGGAGATGCCGCGGATTCGGGGACAGCTGAGTCCGGTGCAGCAGATTCGGGGACAGCAGGCTTGGGTGCAACTGGGTTACCCGACCCAGAGCAAACTGGCTCACCTCAGAGCAATTCTGAGTCTGCGCAGGAACAGTCTCATGCTCAAAAAACGCAGTCTCACGAGCAAGCGGTGCACGAGGCTTCACAGGAGATGGCGGAAGAAGACGCAGACGAGTGGAGTGATCCGGTCAATATTGAGGGTCGAGTTGCCGCTCTCGAAGAGAAGAGCCACCTGCCTGCAAGTGAGCGCGCGGTCCCCGAGTTCGTATCTATACCGCCCTCCCCAGTCGAGATTGTGTCGGCCCGGACAGTGATGCCAGAAACAACGCTGCCAGAGACAACGCTGCCAGAGACAACGCTGCCAGAGCCGATGCCGGGGGGATTGACGGAAGACGCCCAGGCGGGAGTGCTGGCGGGCGACGCGCTGGCGAAAAATACGCAAGCCGCCGGAACACTGCACGAAGAAGCGCACCTAGAAGATACGCAAGCCGCCGGAACACTGCACGAAGAAGCGCAGTTAGCCGGAGTACAGTTGGGAGAAGCGGCCGGAGTATGGCACGCAGAAGCGCAATTAGCCGGAGTACCGTTGGGAGAAGCGCAAGCGGTGGATGATGAGGATGCGCCGCAGTGGAGCCGTGACGACATCGAGTTGCCAGCGCCATCGTCGGACATGCTCGCCGCGGCGGGAGTTCTTGCCGAGAAAGAGGATCCCAAGGCAGAGAAACGGCGCAAAAAGCGATTGCGAGGCCCTCGGACACAGCTAACACAGCGTCAGCAAATCATCATGATAGGTGGCGCGGCGGCTGTAGTCGTAGTTGGGATTGGCGCGCTACTGGGCTACTTCAATAGCAAGCACTACTACTTTGTCTGTGACACAGACGGAATCCGGGCCGAGCAAGGTCGCTTTTGGCCCTGGGGACAAAGCCCGCTCTCGGGACCAGCCTTCAGAGAAATTCGCATCCCCAAAGATGTACTGTGCACTAGTCGCGAGTACGACAGTCACGCCGAGTTGGAAGACGCCTTTTTGTCCGCGCTACTGAGCCAAGCGACAACGTTACTCAGCAGTGGTGATAGCGACCAGGTGAGCGAAGCAGCTCAACAACTGGAACAAGCACTCTTGCTCACCCGAGATCCAGAGCGCAGCAAAGAGCGAAACCTGGCCAAGCGTCTTCAGGGCGATGTTCTCTACTGGCACGGAGCTGCAGAAATCGAGCAAGCGATCCGCTCACTCAAGGCAGCAGCCGAGCAGTTCAAAAAGGCAACCGCAAAACGCCCACGGCATTCCAGCGACGCAAACCCGTGGGCCGAGCATGCGCTCTATCTGCAAGAAGAACTCGACAAAGGCCCCCGTTCGCTGCGCAAAGACGAGTCGCCCAAGGACGAGCCACATTTCCAAGGCCTCAGCGATCCAAAGCCGGACACCCGGGCGGACGCCCAACCGCGTACGCCAGATCAAGACGTGTGGCCCAGCGACGGATTGCAGCCTGACAAGCCTGATGAGACGCCGGCCAGCCAGCCCAACGGCGGCACTACACTCGATGCCGGTACAGGCTCCGCCGACGGCTCACACTCCACCGACGCCAACTCGCCGCGCCCAGACGCCGGTCTGCCCAAGGGCGGCGTGCTGCTTTAGGAGCTGGGTGTTAAACAAGTTCAACACCCAGGCTCCTAACACTGGCTACGCAAGCGTTTACTTTACGCGGCGATGCCGCTCATTTCTGGTGTTCCACTTTAGTCATCTGGGTGTTAAACAACTTCAACACCCAGGCTCCTAACGCTGGCTACGCAAGCGTTTGCTTTACGCGGCGATGCCGCTCATTT
>JAESTW010000298.1 GCA_016763395.1 Kofleriaceae bacterium | reverse complement strand
GTTTTGTTTGGCGGGTGTTTTGTTTGGCGGGTGTTTTGTTTGGCGGGTGTTTTGTTTGGCGGGTGTTTTGTTTGGCGGGTGTTTTGTTTGGCGGGCAATGCGCGCCGCCCTCGTCGTGGTGCTAGTATGCCGCTGTGTCCGACGTACCCGATGATACCGCATCCTACCGATTACTCGACTCAGAGGGTGAGGCAACGAAGGACCGGCCGTGGATTTTCCGCACCTACGCTGGACATACCAGCGCCGCCGCCTCCAATGCACTCTTCCGAGAGAACTTGAGCCGAGGGCAAACCGGGCTGTCCATCGCCTTCGATTTGCCAACCCAGTGTGGGTATTCTTCTGATCACCCGATGGCGCGTCCGGAGGTCGGTAAGGTTGGAGTTCCGATCAACAGCATCGACGATATGCGAATTCTATTTGAGGGGCTTTCACTCGAAGAGACCAACACCTCGATGACCATCAACGGTACTTCGATGTGGCTACTGGCGCTCTATATTGCGTTGGCACGAGAGCGCGGAGAAGACGAGAGTAAACTGCGCGGCACAACCCAGAACGACATCGTCAAAGAATACCTCGCGCGCGGGACCTACATATTCCCGCCTGAGGCGAGCATGCGTCTTATCGCAGAAATGTACGAGTATTGTGTTGTCCAGATGCCTCGGTGGAACGCATCGAACGTCTGTAGCTATCACTTGCAAGAAGCCGGAGCGACGCCCGTACAAGAGCTTTCCTTCGCGCTGGTGAACGCCATCGGTACGCTGGACCTTCTGAAAGAGCGTGGGCGTTTTTCTGAGGAGGAGTTTGAGCGTTGTGTCGGCCGAGTGTCGTTCTTCGTAAACGCTGGCATTCGCTTTGTAGAAGAAATGTGCAAGATGCGCGCTTTTGTCCAGCTCTGGGACGAAATCACCATTGAGAGATACGGGGTGAAAGACCCTCGGAATCGGCGTTTTCGCTACGGAGTTCAGGTCAACAGCTTGGGGTTGACGGAAAGCCAGCCAGAGAACAATGCGTGGCGAATCGTGATGGAAACCTTGGCGGTTACCTTGAGCCGAGACGCCCGCTGCCGAGCCTTGCAATTGCCCGCGTGGAATGAAGCTCTCTCGTTGCCAAGGCCTTGGGATCAGCAGTGGTCATTGCGATTGCAACAAATCATGGCCTACGAAACCGACTTGCTCGAGTATCCTGAATTGTTTGAGGGCTCGGTTGTTGTGGAAGGCAAGACGGCGGCATTGGTGAACTCGGCCAAGGCAGAGATTGACAAGATTCTCGAAATGGGAGGCGTGCAATGCGCGGTAGAAAGTGGCTATCTCAAGTCGTCACTGGTGCGTTCGATGACCCAGCGTCGCAGCCGCATTGAGGCGGGCGAAGAAGTTGTAGTTGGAGTCAATCGCTGGACTGAGGGCATCGAATCGCCATTGACTGCAGGTGACGATGGTGGGCTCTTTCGAGTCGATCCAGCAGAGGCGGAGAAGACTCTGGATGCCTTAAGTAAAACTCGCAGTGAACGAGATGATACTGAGGTCAAACGCTGTCTGGACGCACTGCGGAAGGCCGCCGAAGAGGGGGAGTCTATGATGGAGGCAAGCATTGCTTGCGCTAGTGCCCGTGTGACGACGGGAGAGTGGGCACAGACCTTGCGCGATGTCTTTGGCGAATACCGGGCGAGTACGGGAATTGCGGGACAGCATCTAAGTCTTCCATCCGGACGACAAGGAGACTTAAGGCGCCGAGTCGAGAAGTATCTAGCGAAGACCGGACACAGGCCGAGACTCTTGGTTGGCAAGCCGGGGCTCGACGGCCACTCCAATGGCGCGGAGATGATAGCCGTTGCGGCGGCCGATATTGGCTTTGAGGTGGTTTATGCGGGCATTCGATCATCGCCAGCAGAGTTGGCTCAGGTTGCCTTAGAAGAATCCGTAGATATTATCGGACTCTCGGTATTGAGCGGTTCGCATCTCGAACTCTCCAAAGAGCTTGTTCGCGCCCTCGAATCTCGGGGAATCCGGGATGATATTCGCTTGGTCGTTGGGGGCATTGTGCCCGCGGAGGATATTCCTCGATTGCTAGATTTGGGGGTTTCTCGGGTATTTACACCTTCGGATTACCAGCTTTCGGAAGTTCTTGCCGGACTCTTGGATTTACTGTCCTAAGTTGGCCTCGGGATGATTGACTCAGCCCGCGGACGCCGCATAAAGTCCGCGGCTAGAGATTCTTATGGCTATTGGCGACTTTTTCCGACCTAAATACAAACATAGTAAATCTGAAGTTCGAGCTGCGGCTGTTGCCGCGATGGACACAGACGATATCGATCTGCTCATCGAGATTGCAAGCAAAGATACCGACCTTGCAATTCGGCGTACTGCGATCGACAAAATCTCAGATCCTGAGACTCTTGCCGGTCTCGCCGACTCACAGGACGACTCGAAACTTCGAGATTATGCAAACTCGCTGGCGCTCGATATCTGGGTGGGCAAGGCAGTCAATGCCGATGACGAGATTGTCGCCGAGGAGAATTTCTTACTCGCCGCCAAGCACGGTGGTGAACTAGTTGTTGCGCGTATCGCCGGAGAGTCCAAGCACTCTAGTGTTCGCAGGCTGGCACTGTCCAAGATTGACGATGACAAAGCGCTTGCGCAAGTCGTTCGCAAAGCGCAACGCATGGAGGAGTGGCAACTTGCCCTGGAACGAATCGGGGATGAGACTATACTTCGCAGCATCGCGATTGACGAGACTCGAAAACAGGTCGCCTTTGCAGCACTTGAGAGAATTACCGATGGCGATTTGCTCGACGAAATCGCCAGCAAAGCCAAGGCGAAACCGGTGCGGGCCAAAGCCAAGCGGGCCAAGGCAGTCATTGTAAAAGCAAAACCCCTTCAGTCAAAAATATCTGACTCTGAAAAGCAAGATCGGGCAGAACGATCACAGCTTGTCCGGACGATTGAATCCTTTGTCGGTGGTGACGAGTGGGTTGATTCACGGGGTGTGGTTGATGAGGCAGTGGCCAGGTGGGAAGAGCTGGGGCAGGGCGATAAAGCGAAGCTCATTGCGCGCTTTGACAAGGCTCTATCCAGGTACAACAAAAATCACGAGCAGTACGGGCGAGCGGCAGAGGAAGCTGTGCGCCGAGCAGCAGAAGAAGCGCTCCGTGAGGAACGCAAAGCGGTTGAAAAGGCAGAAGCTGCAGTACTGGCGGCACAAGCAGAGGCTGCAGGCGAGACCTCCGAGGCGGGATCTGACGAGTCCTCCGACTTGCCCGCGGACAACGATGGCAATACCTCAGATTCATCTGGTGATACCTCTGATTCGTCTGGTGAAGCTGCAATTGTGGCCAAGCCAACGCCTGGCGATGACCGCGATAGCGAACGACGTCTCGACAACCAAGATGACATGGAGCGGCTCTGCGAGGGCTTAGAAGAACTCCTAGAGATAAAAGACATTCGAAACGTCGATAGGACACTCAAGGAGATCGACCGAGGCCGACGAAAAGTGGGTACTCTACCGAAGAATGTCGAAGAGACTCTGCGAACTCGATACGATGAAGCGCGCAAAAAAGCTGTCATCTACTTGGGCGACTTGCGTGAAGCGGACGACTGGAAGCGTTGGACAACCGTTCCCAAGATGGAAGAGTTGGTCAAAATTGCCAAGGAACTCTTGGCCGCCGAAGAAATCCCAAACACGGGAGAAATCCTCAAGAAGCTCCAGCGAGCGTGGCGCGAACTCGGACCGGCACCCCGCGAAAAAGCGGACGAGCTGTGGAAAGACTTCAAAGCGACCTGCGACGAGGTGTATGAGCGAGTCAAAGTGCAGCGCGACGCTCGAGACATTGAGCAAACGGCAAACTTAGAGAAGAAAGAAGCGCTGTGCGTACGCGCTGAAGAATTGCAGTCGTCCGAAGATTGGGCGGCAACTGGTGAGCTATTCAAAGAGCTACAAACCGAGTGGAAGACCATCGGACCCGTGCCTAGGCGAAAGTCCGATGGACAGTGGAAGCGTTTCCGTGCCGCTTGCGACGCATTCTTTGAAGCCAGGGCGCCACATTTGGAAGAGCGTTTTGCCGAAGAAGCGGACAACCTGGAAGCGAAGGAAGCCTTGGTAAAAGAGGTTGAAACTCTCGCGGCGACCGAAGTTGGTCTGGAGGAGATCGAGGGACAGATTCAGCAAGTTCGCGACATGCAGCGGCGCTGGAGAGACATCGGCAAAGTCGCTCACAAAGAATTCACCGCAGTGGGTGATGCCTACAAGAAGGCCTGCGACGAGGTCTATGGCAAGCGAGAGGCGATTACCGAAGCAGCGCGAGAAGCTGCTCGTGTAATCGTGACGGAGCTCGAAAAGAGAATAGTCGAGTGTTCGGACGCAGGCTGGGATAGCGATGCAGAAGACATAGCCAAGCAGGTTCTCGAAATCCGAAGCTCGTACAAGGAAATGGATTCCCAAAGCGAGGGCTATGAAGCACTGGGCGTAAAGGTGGATACACTAATTCGCGCACAACTGGAATCCGAGCCAGCGGCCTATGCGGGTAGTGAACTCGATCCCAAGCGCAGCGCGGAAGCTCGCGCGAAGCTAATCGAGCAAGCCGAAGAGCTACTTCCTCCTGTTGAAGATTCGGACGCCCAGTCTGCCGAGGAGATGGCAGAATCCTTGCGCGCAGCACTGGCTGACCGAGCCTTGGGCGGAATTATGTCCAAGACCGGCGGTCGATCGATACCGGAAATGGTTGCGGCTCTTCGTGCAGACTGGGCGGAAATTCCACCTGTTCCCGGAGCCCCTGGAACCGCGGCCGAGCAACGATTTGCCACGCTGTGCGACACACTTCTGGCGGCAGAATCCTCGGATTCCTAGCCTGAACCCGGCCCGGGCGAAGAATTCCATACTGATGCCAATCCTGTCTTCTATTACAGATCTAATCGGTAACACCCCAATGCTTGAGTTGGGGCGATACTGCGCGGATGTGCCCGGACAGGTGTTGGCCAAGCTGGAGATGTGCAATCCGATTTCGATGAAAGATCGTCCGGTTTGGCACATGATTTTAGGCGCAGAAGAACGGGGTGAGTTATCCCCCGGGGCGATGATCGTAGAGGCCACAAGTGGCAACACCGGGATGGCTGCTGCGTACATCGGCGGCATGCGCGGGTACTCGGTAACGCTTTTTATGTCCGAAGCACAGAGCGTTGAACGGCGGAGCGTCTTGGCTGCATTGGGCGCGACCATTGTGCTAACGCCCGCGAGTGAGGGGACCTTGGGGGCAAAGGAGCGTGCTGTCGCCTTTGCCGCTAAAACCGAGGGAAGCTTCTACCTGTGCCAACACCACAACTTGGACAACCGCCGAGCTCATTTTGAGACAACGGGCCCTGAGATCTACAGAGATACCGAGGGCAGGGTTGATATCATAGTGGCCGGACTAGGCACTTGCGGAACTCTTTGTGGCGTCTCCAAATTTCTCAAGTCTAAAAATACGTCTGTGGTTAGTGTTGGCGTAGAACCGGCTGCAGCACCGATGATCTCCACCGGAGAATGGGCGCAACACGGAATCATGGGCTTGTCGCCGGGCTTTGTGCCGGACAATCTCGATCGTTCACTGATCGACGAGATCATGGCTGTCAACGAAGAAGACGCCTACGAAGCGTGCCGGCGAATTGCCAAGGAGGAGGGCCTCTTAATAGGGATCTCCGGTGGCGCCAACGCTCATGTTGCTCGCAAACTGGCTGAGCGTGAAGAGAATGCCGGCAAGTGTATTGTTTGCGTGTTCCCGGACACCGGCGAGCGGTACCTCAGTGTCTCGGGACTTTTCTCATCCCCGAGTTAGGGCGCAGTTGGCCCCAAACTGGGCCGAGCCGGTCCACAGATTAGCGCGGGCGCCCGGCTGCGCTACTGCGCCAAGAATATCGGATTGGAAACACCAAAGGGAATTCGTCCTCGGTGTACGGGCTCTAGTGTTTGATCGCCATAGGCCGCGACGATTACGTAGGCATTGGGATCGCTCGATACAGCGATGTCGATGTCCTTCTCGAAACGAATGCTCGGGTCGGTCGGATCTGCATCTGCGGGCAGTATCGCGATTGTCGTAGTGACGCCGTCCACGACAATATCGATGCTGTCGACATCAACCCAAGATGCTGCCTGAACAACTAGGTGCAATTGTGTATTCGCTCCCAACCCAGTAGCGTCGCCGCCGGGGCCCACTCCATTCACGCTCGCGTCGACAAAGATTCCGCCAACAATTCGGCTCTGGCCCGCCGCAGTTGTATCCCGGACTAAATCATTTGTCATTGCCCGAGGATCGTCGCTGCCCAGCGCAAGGCAGGTTCTAGGGTACCCAACAGGTGAGTTACTGATTGCGTGAGAGTCCGAAGAACCTACGGCAAAGACGCGCCTACCTATCGAGAGCAAGGCCAACCAATCAGCGACGGTCTCAGAGAAGTTTGCCTGCCAGTCGCTGTCGTTGAAAACCTCGACCAGATTGAAATCCTCATCCCAATAGTCCGGGTTTGAGGGCATACCGCTTGTGGGATCGAAGCCAGCGGCAGCAAAGTAGTTGGCGCCGCCTCGCGGGTGATTGATAATGATTGCCGGACGCTCTGGCAATGCCCTCAGGGTTGAGAATATCTCTGGGGGCAACATAGTTTCAAGTGCTCGAGTCGGGTTTGCTAGATCGGTGAAGCGCTGCCAAATCGGTGCGCCGCCATTGCGTTTTGTAACGTCGGGCATCGTCGGTAGTACGCCAAAGTGGCCCGCAAATTCCATGGTAGTGAGCTCCACAGATGGAACGCCGTAGGCCCAGTCTTCTACGCCCAATTCGGCAATCTCAGCGGCAAAGCTGGCGGCATATTCATGCTCTGATCGGACAGGAAGCTCCAGGCCATCGGCAATCGCGCTGCGCAGCTTTAAGAGCACATCATCGCCCGAATCTGCCGAGCGTATCGTATGGATATGAAAGTCTGCACAAAGCTCGCCCGGTGTGTTGACGACATGTTCCAAACTAGCGGACACGGTGGAGCTATTGTTCGCTGTTACGGTTACGAGTTCTGAGAATAATTCGTACTCATAACCGCGTGAGACGACGATTTCCCACTCGCCTACCGGGACTCTAAAATCTGCCGTGCCGTCCATGGAATACTCCACGTGCAATCTTCCTTGTGGCAATGCTTTTTCGCCATAGTGAGATGGCATCGGATTGAGGTTCTGGGTTGTCGGAAATAGCTGAATTCGGACCGGAAGCGCCGATTGGGTATCTTGGTCGATACTGGTCACTGAGATAGTGCCGGTAGCAGCCAGTGTGATGTCCGCCTGGCTCTGCGCTGCTGCAACGTCTACAGTCGAGCTCTCGTCACCCACTCTATAGCTGACCAAAGACACCGCGAGCCCATCCGGGACATGCAAGCGATAGCTGCCGTCTGCATCGGAGGTCGCGCGAGTTAGATACGCGTCATCAGCGGAGATAGCGTGAACCCGGACACCTTCCGCTGGACTGCCTTGTGCGTCGCGAACCACTCCTGAAATTTCTCGTAGAGTTGTACCCTCAACATCGGCTAGTGTTGTTACGATTCCGTCGACGCCGCTTCCACCTATAGTAAGCCGAGCATGAAGACGGCGTGTTTCGCCACAAGCATCGATGGTAAAGCCTTCCCCTAGGTTGAGAGCAAAGCCCGATACGCTGAGTACAGCCTCGAGCGTGTCACCTGGAATGGCATACGAAAAACTCGGTCCGGTGTCGTCGATAAAACTCAAGTCGGCAAGCTGGCCTTCGGGCTCGAAACCGGTATTTCGGGCAAAGGGACGCATACGCTTGGTATACATAAATCCGTGCAGCGCGGCGGGAACATCTTCAGGAAACTTCCGAGGGGAGCGATAGCTAATGTAGATATCTACAAACTCAGAGCCCGGCTCAAGCACGTAGTCGATGGCGGCACGCATATCTTCATAATCACCTCGATAGATTGCGCTAATGAGCGGAAAGGTGAAAGGCAAGGGACCAATGCGGCCTTCTGCCCG
>JAESTW010000297.1 GCA_016763395.1 Kofleriaceae bacterium | reverse complement strand
TGGAAGTAGCGGGCGACCCATGTTTGAACCGTTTTGCCAGAGAAGCTTGGTTTCGCATCGAGACCAAAACCACCATTGAACTGCCAGCAAAAACCAGGAAGAATACAGAGACCGGACTCAGGAAATTCCCCAACATATGGCAAGGAAACGACCGTCTCGTTCAAATCATCCCTCCGAGGAAAATCAGCGCAGACTCTGTATTGGCTGTCCTTGAGGCGTCGGCGCAGTTGCAGGTATGGGAGTTCACGCCAACTCTCGATACACAAGCCAAGCAGATCGTCTTGATGCTCCTTGAAGACGCAAGCGCGGACAATGAACTAGCAAAGAAGCTCCGAGACGAGCCTGAGCTAGCCCATGCGATCGCAGGTATACAGGCACGAACCCTCACAATCATCGCAAGAAGCGAATCGGGGCTCGCCGACGCCATCCGCCAACTCGCGAGTGCCAGCAATCGCGCACTTTGTCCGAAACAAGGCGCGTGTTTGCTAACTGAGCTAGTTGGGGAAAGGGAAAATGAAGTTGACGATGCGGCTGAAAGTGAGACCGATCCTGAGAACCAAGCTATCGTTCTCAGCTTAAAAACAATTGGTTACCGACATGGATTCGTTGGCCAAGGCAGCGGCACGCATATCTTGCGATTTGTCTGGCAACGCCCCCCGACTTGGTCTCTCACCCAAACTCCAGAACTTTATCTCGACATACGCTTGCCACAATCACCGCTTGTTGATCAAGACAACACATCGCTAAGCGTACGAGTGAATGGCCAGCCTATCGCCACCTGGCATGTATACGATGACAGCAAGAAACAGATGGAGCAAATAGCCCTTAACGCAAAGGTGCCAATGGATTTTGCCTCGGACAATGCTCTCTCATTTGAAATCACGATTCGCATTGGACTCAAGGAGGATGTGGCCTGTGAGGCAATCAATGATGAAGCGGTCTGGCTCGTTCTCGAAGGCTCAAGCCACTTGTTGGTGGAACGCGACGAAACGCACTACCAAGGTATTGCCGCTTTCTATCGAAGCACTGAGTCGCAGCGGCCCGTGCTCTCAACGAAGGAACCCATAACCAGCTGGATCGACGTATTGTGGCTCGGAACCATATTGCATCCCTTCGTCGACCAAACACGTTCACAAAGGTGGCGTTGGACTGTAGAGGGCGATTTGCACGCTCGAATTGAGATTCACTCTCGGGCTGAGTCCGTTGAAGATGTTACCGAGATATGGTGGCTTGCGAGCGCGACCACCGAGGGGCTACCACTCATTACTCTTGCCAATACCACTAGGCTTTCTGCCTCAGAGTTGGACCTGCTCAAAATAAAACTCGGACGCCTCACGAAAACGCCGCCTGAGTCACCGCCGTATCCAGCGCTTGTCAATGCTGAAGCATTTTGGGCGAATCCGAACTGGGTCGGACTAGAGGGAAATACCAAGGAAAAAGATGTGCGCAAGGTACGCGCCGTAGAAAGCGGCGTCCGAGAATCCCGTGCACTCGTCAAAAGCCAAGAGGAACGAAAATTGCAAACGATAAACCTAATATGGGCGGGACTCGCAGGATTTATGTTGCTGGCCACGGCCTTCTACTGGCGAAAACGACCAACTCTTGTAGCGAACAAAAATATTGAAGAAATGAACGAGAAGGACAACGCGTAATGAACCAAATCAATCAGCTCCAACCTCTTGCGGTCGGTCTCTATGAGAAAAAGCGCAGTGTACGGAGACTCAAGGCGCTTTCCATAGCCTTACTGGTATTGAACGTGGTGGCTCTGACGCTGATCCGCCTCTTCGCAGACCATGGACGCTTTCACTTCTAAGCTGATATGCCCAAAAAACCTCACATCACACTGGTTGAGAATTCTTCTGAGAGTTTGGCGCAAACTTCCTCCGCGAAATCTACCGTGAAGGGTGGCAACCCAGTCGTCGCTACAGAACTGCGCTCAGCGTTACAGATACTACTGCCTGACGCCGGCCATCTAGTGCCATCCGATGTCGCGATTCTACAAACGCTTTGGCCTCTTGCTGGAGAGGCTCCAGTCGCAAGTGATTTGCAACTGGCGTTGGCAGAGCTTTTGGAGAATAGAGAATTTAGTCAGGTCTTTGTCGGACGGGAGGCACACCTTACCCGAGTCACAGAGGCCAAAAACGGGGCCACATGGCACACCGTAGAGCAGACGATAACTCGTCAAGCTGAGGCGATGCCCGACGAAGATAGTAACTTCGACTTGAGGGTCGCGCTCGACATCGAAACCGAGAGACAATTACTCTTCCGTGTCCTTGTTGTACTCGAGTCCATCGGAGCACTGCTACTAGCCCGCGAGATAGCACTCTGGTGGGTAGGCCTTTAGTTCGAACGAAAGAAGATTCCCCATGGAAATGTCAGACGCATATCTCGATGAAACCGCAGTGTTCTTGGAAACCAAAGGATATACAAAGGTCACTGAAAATGCCTTCTATGGCGCTGCAGACGATGCCGAGCAAGCCCAATGTGTCCGGCACACTCTACGCAAAGGCGATGAAGAGCACTTCATCCTAGAAGTGGTAACCCACCCAAATGCAAAGGACCGGTATTTCTTGGAAATTATTAAATTTCATTCTCTGCGCTCTCAGAGTTTCCCCCTAGACTCTTGGAAATTCTTCCCTGACCGGGTCGAATTTAAGTACTACGTCCAAGACGTGGCAGGCCTTGGACTAGCTTTGTTCTCAGCCTCTGAGGTGAAGGCCGACGACTACAATCGTATTTTCTAAGGTTTGATACTGGAAGTCATATGGTTGAGCCGGGCGAAGACTAAAAAATGTGCTGCGACGACAAAGGGCACAAGCACCAGTGGTATGAGCGCCGTCGGAAACGCCGTCATCACAGATCGGACGCCTTGGTCATCGTTGGCAAAGACGATAAGGCGCATTGCCGATGCGATGACTGCGAGAATTTCTAGGAGGCCAATCGTGTTCCACAGGATTAAAACGGTCCGTGACCCAGAGGGTTTCCACAAGAGCAATGCGGATACGCCGCCAAAGAGTAGGTCGCCCCATCCTGCGGTTGCCGCCAGTGATGCGGGCAGAGTGCCTCTTGATTCCTGAATCAAGAAAAAGATTCCCACCGGTGCGCGAATGGCTTGCACGATAAATATCCAACTCATCGGAACACTCAACAGGTAAGAACGTACCCGGCCAGAGCGCAGGTACGCAGCGACGGACAGGAGAATGGGTGTCCAGATCAAAAATGGCGTCATTGCGGCTGGCGCCTTGAGCAGCGTTCCACTGAGAGACACGATGGCTGCAAATACAGAAAGAGCCAGCGCCGTGCTGAGAATCGGGCCAGGTGCAACGGAGGTTTGTGTAGACATGGCTTGGCCTAGTTCATGATCAATGCCAGCTGATGCATCCAGAGCAAAGAGATCAGAATTGCAGTAAACCACGGCGGAAACCTGTACGATCGTCGGAGTTTGAGCCACAGCTTCCATCAGAGACGGGGGAACACTGGGCTATCCAACACTGTCTATCCCGTCACCGAACTGTAAAGAATCTCGACAGGGTGCAAAGTAAACTAGATAGTTTTGATCACGTTCGAGACGCGCAACTGCGATCCGTTGCCAGTGCCTTTTTACGAGTGAGGCCGTGGATTATCGCTCCGGTGCTCATTCCCGTGACGATTCTTCTCTGGCGTGCAGAGGTACCTCGTAGCCAACTTGTCGCGCTCCCCAGCGGTATGGCAATTCTGTTGGCCCTTTTTGTCTTTGATGCCTGGAGAGCCTCTCGCGTTGACCTCAGTGAACGCGCATTCGTGATTTCCATGGTGATTACGACAGCGGGGCTTCTGGCTGCTTGCCTCCTTAGCGGCGGTCTCTTAAGTCCATTTTTACCGATTTTTCTGGCGCCCATTGTGACTCTTTTTGCGGCCTATGGTCGAAGTCGTATTTCCTGGATCGCCGGTGGGGCAATGATATTTCTTCTACTACCATTGGCGCTCCTAGCTCCCAGCGAGAGTTTTCCTGTTCTTCCTGGCTCGATCCGGCCCATCATGAACGGCGTAACGCTTGTGGTCACAACGTTGTTGTTGTTTACGAGTATCACTGGTCTCACACATGCGTACGATAAACTCGGAACGTCTCGAGATGCATTGCAACGCGAACTTCTGGGGGAGGCCCAAAAACGTATGCGCAGTCTGGAGACTCTGAGTGCCAAGTTAGCTCATGAAATCCGCAATCCCTTACAATCCATCAAGGGGCTAGTGCAACTCGAGGCACGGTCCGCAACTGGGAAACGTCGGCTGCGTTTTGATGTCGTCTGCGAGGAGATTGCTCGTCTCGAACAGGTTGTCGGGGACTATCTGAGCTTTTCTCGTCCGGCCGGCTCCCTGAGCAGGCAGCGTGTTGATGCCTTGGAACTGGCTCATCAGGCCGCAGCGACCATGGAAGCTCGGGCAAGGGATCGTGATGTATCCGTCAGTGTTTTCGGGAATGCTCCATTCGCAAGTATTGATCCGAGTGCGATTTCGATGGCGCTACTTAATATTCTGAGCAATGCGATTGATGCCAGCCCACCCAGTTCAACGATAAAGATTGAGGTGAGTGAGCAGGGTGGGGTGATTGAGATTGCCGTCATTGACTCTGGCGAGGGGATGGATGAACAAGCGTTAGCGCAGGCTGGCACTGCCTTTGTAACCACCAAAGAAGGTGGCACCGGACTAGGACTGGCCATTGCCCGACAAATTGCAGAAGGGCACGGTGGTTCGATCGAAATGGCCAGTATAGTGAAAGTCGGTACAACGGTGCGTTTGAGCTTGCCAGTTGTGGAAAAGGAGTAGCGATGGCAGCAATTATTATTGCAGACGATCAGAAGTCGGTTCGGTTCACGCTAGGTGAAATTCTCGGCGACGCCGGACACACGATTCTCATGGCCGAAACAGGCGAAGATGCGTTGCGGCTGGCATCTGAAGCCGATTTGATTGTTACCGACTTTGCTATGCCGAAGATGGATGGTCTTGAGCTCCTCAAACAGGTTCGCGCGGAACACCGTGGGCTGCCTGTCATCATGCTTACCGCCCGCGGCAGTGAGCGTATTGCGGTCGATGCGCTCAAATTGGGCGCCTCAGATTATCTCCTAAAGCCCGTTGACCTAGATGAACTGACTCTCGCAGTTGCGCGGGCGTTGGAGTTTGCCCATCTAAGGCGGGAGAATCGCAAGCTCTCTGCGAGCCTGGAGAGCGGGTTTATCGGCGAAAGCAAAGCAATCAAATCACTCCTGCGGCTCGTTGAGCGTATCGCCGACAAAGAGGTTCCTGTGCTGATTCAGGGCGAAACAGGGACCGGGAAGGAGCGTATCGCTGCACTGGTTCATGCGCACTCAAATCGTTCCAGCGGTCCCTTTGTGCAATTCAATTGCGGCGCGATACCACCCGAACTCGCAGCCAGCGAACTCTTCGGACATGTGAGAGGTGCGTTTACGGGGGCCGATCGAGATCGGAAAGGCTATTTTGCACAAGCGGACGGCGGAACTCTGGTGCTAGATGAAATCGCCGAGTTGCCCTTGTCACTACAACCATTGCTCTTGCGTGCACTACAAGAGGGGGAAATACAGCGTGTCGGGACATCAAAAATCGAAAAGGTGAATGTTCGGGTTGTGTCCTGTACGCATCAAGATTTACTTGCTGCGGTTGAAGCTGGCGCCTTTCGCGAGGATTTGTACTATCGTCTTGCGGTTCTCAATTTAGATGTTCCACCACTTCGGGACCGTTGTGAAGACATTCCACTTTTGGCCAACCATTTCGTCCAACGGTATCGCCGGCAATTTGGTATGGAAGAAATCTTCTTATCCAAGGCTGCCATGGCTGCCTTGCAAGCGCAGTCTTGGCCGGGAAATGTCCGCGAGCTTGAGAATGCCATTGTGCGCATGGTCGCGTTGGCGGAGAGCAATGAGCTAAATGCGGAAGTCTCAGAGCGCGTTCCATCGAGTATTGACAACCGTTCCCTTGGCCCTCTGAGGACTCGGATTGCGGCTTATGAAGCCAGTATCCTCAAGGAGACCATGCGCGCTACTGGTGGAAATCAAAGTGAGGCTGCAAGGCGCCTTGGAGTGACCCGAGTTACTCTGATCGACAAACTCAAGCGTCATGGCTTGAAGTAGGCTTGTGCTAGTGTGCGCTGTGCCAGTTCAAATAGCAGAGGATTTTCTTCTGGAGTTTCACAGGCGCCATCCCGGCTGTACCTCACAGGCGTTTGCTCAGGGGGGACAAGAGGGAATAGGAGGAAGTTCCTACGAACTACTCGTGGAAGTCGCGCTGGCGGAAGAGTCGAGTATTGTCGACCTGGGCTGTGGTGATGGGCATCTCTTGCGT
>JAESTW010000296.1 GCA_016763395.1 Kofleriaceae bacterium | reverse complement strand
GTAACCCAAGCCTGATACCAGTCTTCCAGGCAAAGGGAGATTGGTGTGAGGAGCACGGCTTCCCAGAGTCATTCTGTCCTATTCATCATCCGGAGCTTGGCGGCCGCCCAACAGGCGACGTAACGAGTTCTGGAGCCCCCGCAGATGGGACGAAGGTACACTTTCGTACCAAGGAAACCGCCACCCTGGCTGGTATCGAAGTCGTGCCTGCCGAAAAACGGTCTGGCGGTGCGCGCGTTGAGGCGGCCGTCACCATCGTCTACGACGCAACCAGACATGCTGAGGTCAATGCCCGCGCTACGGGCGTTATCAAGACGCTCTCGGTGGATGTGGGTTCCATCGTCACCGTTGGTGCTGCACTTGCGAAAGTTGATAGTGCGGCGGTTGGAGCAGATCGGTCCCGGCTACGAGCGGCAGAGACTCGGGTTCGAATCGCGAAGTTAGAGTATGACCGGGAGAGCGGACTCAAGGTCAAGGGGATTGCATCAGACAAAGAGGTCCTCTCCGCCCAGCTTAGGTTTGAGGACGCCAAGGCTGAACGGTCGGTAGCTCGAGCTGCTCTGGGCATGGTTGGAACGGGGGGCGGTAACTCAAGTGGTTACGTGCTTCGGGCACCTCTGGCAGGTATCGTGACGATGCGCAAGGCAACTGTTGGACACATGGTGGATCTCGAAACGGTTCTCTTTGAGATCGTAGATACGTCCGTAATGTGGGCTGAGATTGACGTTCCTGAAGACAAACTCTCGATCGTCAGAACCGGACAGAAGGTAGTTATCATCGTCGACGCGATGCCGGATCGCGAATGGCTTGGGAGTATTGAATACCTTGCGCCCGCAATCGATCCGCGAACACGAACCGCCAAGGCTAGGATCTCTCTTGACAACCCCAACGGCGTGTTGCGTGCAAATATGTATGGGCAAGCGCTTATTGAGCTCGGCGATGCTAAGCCCACGGTCATGATCCCCAAGGGGGCTGTCCAGCGTGCAGGCGGGGTAGCCTTGGTCTTCGTAAGGCTCGCTCAAGATACCTTCGAGGCCAGACGCGTTCGTATTGGTCGAAGTGAGGGCGCTCAAGTGGAGATCCTGGAGGGTATTGAGCCGGGTGAGCCGGTTGCAACCACGGGCAGCTTCTTGCTCAAGACTGAAACCCTAAAGGGCAGTATCGGTGCAGGCTGCTGTGATGTGGAGTAACTAAGAATGCTTAATTGGATAATTGGATGGTCGCTCAAGCAAAGACTCGCGGTGATCGCGGGCTGGGTAGCAGTCATCATCACCGGCCTGCTCGCGTTCTCGGACTTGCCGATCGATGCGTTTCCAGACACGACGCCTGTTCAAGTACAAGTCAACACAACAGCGGCAGCACTCTCGCCTTTGGAGGTTGAACGCCAGATTACCGCCCCAGTTGAGCGAGCAATCTCGGGACTCCCTGGGCTCAAAGAAGTCCGGTCAATGTCGCGCTTTGGCCTGTCCCAGGTCGTGGTTATTTTCGATGATGACATTGACATTTACCTTGCTCGTCAGGTTGTCAGTGAGCGCCTAGATCGGGCCGACCTCCCCAAGGGAGTTGGCAGGCCACAACTCGGCCCTGTTGCGACTGGCTTGGGAGAAGTCTTCCACTATGTCGTCACAGGTGACAAGTCCGCTTCGGAGTTGCGAACAATACAGGATTGGATTATCGCGCCACAACTCGCATCGGTACCCGGCGTTGCCGAGGTCAACTCGTGGGGAGGGGACGAACGCCAAATTCAAGTCGTAGTCGATCCGCGTCTGCTCCAAAAGCACGAGCTCACGCTCGCCGAACTCATCAATGCGCTTGAGCGCAACAATGCCAATGTTGGAGGTGGGACCCTGGATCAGTCTGGTGAGTCCAGCCTCATACAAGGGGTGGCCTTAGTCACTGACCCCGCTGACGTGACGAGAATTGTGATTGCTGCAAAGGATGGCGTGCCACTGCGCGTGGGCGACGTTGCAAAGGTCGTCGAGGGCCGGGCCATTCGGCGTGGCGCCGTAACAGCGGACGGGGAAGGCGAAGTTGTTCTGGGGTTGGGCTTCATGCTCATGGGTGAAAACAGCCATGAGGTCACAGCTAGGCTTGCAACACGGCTCAATGAAATCCGCAAAACGTTACCGCAAGGCGTGACTGCCACACCAGTCTACACTCGCACAAGTCTGGTCGATAAGGTCCTTAGCACCGTTCGGACAAATCTGCTCGAGGGTGCTCTGCTCGTTGTTGCCATTCTCTTCATTTTTCTTGGCAATTTGAGAGCGGGGCTCATTGTGGCCTCTGCCATCCCACTCTCGATGCTCTTCGCGTTCAATTTGATGAGCCACTTTGGTATTGCAGGGAGTTTGATGAGTCTGGGTGCCATCGACTTCGGACTCATCGTTGATAGCTCTGTCATCATGGTCGAGAACTCTGTCCGACGCCTCTCGGAGGACGACAGCGACGCTACAAAACTTGAGATTGTTCACGATGCTGCAATCGAAGTTCGCAAGCCGACGATGTACGGAGAACTCATTATCATGATCGTCTACCTGCCGATTCTCACACTCGAGGGCATTGAAGGGAAACTCTTCCGTCCGATGGCACTCACAGTTGTCTTTGCGTTGGCTGGTTCCATGCTTATGTCGCTGACGTTAATGCCAGTGCTGTCGAGTCTCTTCCTGCCTAGACACCCGCGAGATGGTGACAATTGGCTTGTTCGCACTCTCAAGAGAGGCTACCGACCGATTCTGGAAGGTGCCCTCCGTTGGCGATGGGCAGTTCTGACGGGCGCGGTGGTTCTCGTTGTCAATGCGGGCTTGCTTTCGACGCAACTGGGCTCAGAATTCATGCCGCGCTTGCGGGAGGGATCAATCGTAATCAACACAGTGCGACTCGCTTCGGTCTCACTGGACGAGTCTGTGCGCTATGGAACTCAAATAGAGAAGATGCTGCTCTCCAAGTTCCCCGACGAGATTGAGCGAGTTTGGACACGGACCGGCAGCGCGGAGGTCGCGACCGATCCAATGGGTATCGAGCTGTCGGACGTATTCATCACCCTCACGGATCGGAGCAAGTGGGAACGCGCCAATACACAAGACGATCTCATTGTAGTCATGCAGGAGGAACTATCGGTACTTCCCGGTATGCGCATGATCTTCACTCAGCCCATCGAGATGCGGGTCAACGAAATGGTCGCGGGAATCCGCTCGGACATTGGCGTGAAGATATTTGGTGATGACTTCGATCAGCTGAATAAAAGTGCGGCAGCAGTCCAACGCGTGCTTGAGGGGATCCCCGGCTCAGCAGATGTTGTGACTGAGCAGGTCACCGGACAACCCATTCTAGAAATTGTAGTCAATCGTGATGCCATTGCGAGGCGCGGCATTGCCGCCCGTGAGGTACTCACCGTGGTCGAGGCTCTCGGTACAATCGAGGTTGGCGAATTGCAAGAGGGGGAGCGGCGATTTCCCATCACGGTGCGCCTAGCCGACAAGTATCGCGCCGATGAAGAGGCGGTGGGTAGTATCCTCGTCACCGCTGCCAACGGCGACAGAATCCCACTCTCGAAACTTACAACGATACGGACAAGGGAGGGACCTGCTGCCATCAACCGAGAATGGGCCAAGCGACGCATCGTCGTTCAAGCCAACGTGCGTGGTCGAGATATTGGTAGCTTCGTCAAGGAAGCGCGGGCGGCTATAGACCGTGAAGTTAACCTGCCAGCGGGATACTATGTTCGCTTCGGTGGCCAATTTGAAAATCTGGAGCGTGCCCGCGCCCGCCTCTTGATAGTTGTTCCATTCGCGCTCCTGCTTATCTTCATGCTGCTCTACGCCACCTATGGGCGTTGGCTCGACGCCGCTCGAGTGTTTACAGGCGTTCCTTTTGCAGCGGTGGGGGGAATCTTCGCGCTCTGGCTTAGGGATATGCCTTTCTCAATATCCGCAGGTGTGGGATTCGTCGCTCTCTCGGGTGTTGCGGCCCTCGGTGACATGGTGCTTGTATCCACTCTCCGCCGCTACCTAGATCAGGGCATGCCCCAGATGCAGGCGATTCGGGCGGCCGCAGAACAGCGTCTGCGCCCCGTTCTTATGACCGGGCTTGTCGCCAGTATTGGTTTCGTGCCGATGGCACTCAACACTGGCACTGGCTCGGAGGTTCAGGCCCCCTTGGCGACAGTTGTCATCGGGGGCGTTTTGTCGTCGATGGCACTTACCCTCGTCGTGATCCCAGT
>JAESTW010000024.1 GCA_016763395.1 Kofleriaceae bacterium | reverse complement strand
GTCGTCATCATCGTCATCATCATCATCGCCGTCGTCGAATCCGTCATCGTCATCGTCATCGTCGTCATCATCATCATCATCGGAGAACCCATCACGCCCCTCGCCCGAGTCATCGGACAACTCCGGTAACCCTTCGATTACCTCCACGAGCCGGCGACGCAAGCCACGTTGGATTTTGTCCGAAAGCTTCGGACTGCCTAAGTTCATCTTAATTGTCTTCTTGGTCACACCGTTCTTGCCCGCACGAACTCGGATGATTAGTCTGTAGCCGCCATCTTTCGCGACCAAGGTGCCATCGATAACGCCGTCCGCCTCCAAGTAACGACAGACTTTGGCGATGCTCTTTGGGTTGAGCTTCGTCGCTCGAACACGCTTGGCCGCCATCTTGTAAGAGTTGGCCTTAATGGTTTTGTTGGGCCGAATCAGCCGGCTGATTTGGTCCCTGATATTTTTGGTGCGAGCTCCCTCAATATCCAAAACCACGATCCGCTTTTGGGCTGAAGCGCTAGGAACATCAAATACGAGTAAGCAGAGCAAACTCAGTGACAAAGCAAACAATCGAGTCTTTACCGACATGGTTGGGTATTGTAATGCAAGCCTCGATCCGATGAATAGTGCAAGTAATAGCAGACACTTAGGGGTCACGGAACACTCGACACCAGGATTCGGGGACAACACACCGGTTCGCTCTCCCCCACCGTGGCATACAAAGCGCACCAAACGCTGCCAAACACTGTAGGGTCTCGCCAATTCTTATGCCCCTTTCAAAGACCCGACTTGTAGTGCTCATGGTCGCGATGTCCAGCAGTTGTTCCTATACAGCCCTCAAGCGGCTTCCGGCCAATCCGGCGGAAGCATACCCGTCGGAGTGCACCTCCGACCTTACATTTCCACTCATTGATATGACCTTGACAGTGCTATCAGGAGTGTTAGCCATCAGCCTCATCTCCACCGGTAACGAGCCCGGACAGAATAGCCAACAAATCTCAGGATACGTCACTGGTGGCATTTCTCTGGCCGCCGCTTCCTCCGCATTGTACGGAGCCTATTTCGTTAACAAATGCCGAGCCGCGCAAGGCACTGAGTCGCAAAACTCCCCGCCGCCCAACACCCAAACTCCAGCTCCGGGAAAACTCGGAGGCTCTTGTGTCCAAGATACCGATTGCTCCTACAGCCTATTTTGTGATCAAACGATGAAAGTTTGCGTAAAGCGAAACGAGGACAACCTCTAATATGTACATCGTAATCGTGGGTGCTGGAAAAGTCGGCAGCTACCTCGCAGAAATTCTCGTGGTCGAGGGACACGACGTCGCAGTGATCGAATCCAACGAAGCGTCAGCGAGGCAGCTAGAGGGCGATCTGGATTGTTTGGTGGTCCACGGAAGCGGCGTGGACCGATCGGTCCTTCTCCAGGCCGGAATTGCGCAGGCCGATCTTTTCGTCGCTGTAACCCAGGTGGACGAGGTCAATCTTGTGAGCGCAATGATTGCAACTAGACTCGGAAATTCACCAATGACTGTCGCTCGGGTCCGCGAGCTCGAACACTATCAAGCTGGTGCTCTGCAAGCCGCTGAAATGGGTCTTAGCCTGCTCGTCGGCCCCGAGAAGAGTGTAGCGGACCAAGTGGTAGGGCAACTTTCATTTGAGGGTAGCGGCGAGATTCGCCCACTTGCGGGTGGCCGCTTAGTCCTGCTGGAACTGCCTCTAAGCTCGGACTCACCGCTTTGCCATGAACCCCTCGGACAACTTAGCAGTGATTTTCCCGAACCTTCATTGATTGCTGGCGTGTCCGGAAAAAACGGATTGCGCATTCCCCGCGGCGATGACATTTTGAGTCCAGACGAGCGCGCTGACATTCTCACGACTCCCGAGAATATCGACGAGTTTATCATTCTATCGGGGAAGCCTTGGCATCACGTACGACATGTTCTGATCATCGGATGCGGCGCCATCGGCTTTCGCCTGGCCCGGGAGCTCGAGTCGCAGCGCCTCTTTCCGACGATCATCGAAATCGATAGAAGTCGCGCAGAATGGGTATCTCGGCACTTAGGTAACTCTATCGTCTTGCATGGCGATGGCACCGACCCACAATTGCTCCGGGAACAGATGGAGGAAATCGCGGACGCGGTAGTCGTTCTGCTCGAGGACGACGAAAAGGCGGTACTCGTGGGACTCATGGCAAAGCACCTCGGTGCCAAAAAAGTCGTCGTGCGCTGTGACAAGCTCGACTACGCTCCCATTGCCCACAAAATGGGGATAGACGCTCTCATCAGCCCCAGACGAGCCTTGGCCAACAGCATCCTGCATTTCATTCGGCGCGGACATATTGCTACGGCAACCATGCTGGGCGATCACGAAGGCGAAGTTTTGGAGCTAAAAATTCCGGACAAACCACGCAACAAGGACCTGATAGAAAAGCCGCTCAAGGATTTGGCCTTCCCTAAAGACGCACTGGTGGGCGGAGTCGTTCGCGGCGAAGAAGTATTCATCCCAGACGGAGATTCAATCTTTCAGCCAGCTGACACACTGCTAGTTGTGGCGCTTTTGAGTGCCATTCCCAAAGTTGAGGAGCTTGTCCGCTAGTGCGTGCCGGAGTCGTCTACCGCGTACTGAGCCGCTTACTGTGGTTCTCTGGTGCCGGCCTGATATTTCCCATGGGCGTGGCACTTGGCTACGGTGAGTCCAACTGGCCCATCTGGCTACTGGCGATGGTACTCGCCTCACTTGCTGCATACGGGATTTCCCACTTGCCCGCGGCCCTCGAAGCACCTCAAGATTCACTCCGCAGGCGTGAAGGCCTTTTGTCCGTATGCCTCGGCTGGCTAGTCCTAGTCTTCTTTACAGCTCTTGCCTACCATATGAGCGGCGAATTTGAGACCTTTGCCCACGCCTACTTTGAGTCGATGTCCGGGTACACCACCAGCGGTTCTACCGTCGTAAATGACATCGAGGCCCTGCCCCACTCTATACTCTTCATGCGTTCCTTTTCCCATTGGGTTGGCGGCATGGGCATTATCGTTCTCTCTGTCGCCATTTTACCCGAACTCTCCGTAGGCGGCATGCAACTCTTCGCGGCCGAAGCCAGCGGCATCGATTCAGACAAACTCGCACCTCGAATTGCGGCGACGGCAAGGCGGTTGTGGGTGCTCTATTTGGGCATCACGGCGGTTCTCGGCGTGCTTTTACTCTTCGGCAACATGAGCGTTTTCGACTCCATTAACCACGCTATGGCCACCATCGCCACTGGCGGCTTCTCAACCAAGAACGAGAGTATTGGCGGGTTCGATAGTCTCTACATTGAACTCGTCGTGATGGCCTTCATGTTTATCTCGGGCATTAGTTTCACCTTACAATACCGAGCAATTGTTCTCGGACAACCCAAGCGCCTCTTGCAATCGCCGGAGGTCCTGCTCTATTGCAAAATCATTGCGGTCACCACCGCATTACTCACCATCAACACCTACGGAGCAGGAATCTACAATTCAGTCTGGACGGCACTGCGATACTCCGCCTTTCAGACAATTTCCGTAATTACCACAACCGGTTTCGGCATCAATCCCGAGGCCGATTTTGACCTGTGGCCCGATT
>JAESTW010000295.1 GCA_016763395.1 Kofleriaceae bacterium | reverse complement strand
TTCTCCATTGCGCTTCAGGATGAAACCGAATTGTTGAGAACTGATATTTTGAAAGACAAAAACACTCTCTTCATTTCGATAGGCGCCCCACTCACAGCGATAGTCACTATCGACAGCGCCTTGCTCAACGCACTTAACACGCAGGTACTTGGCGATGTCACGTTTCTTTAGAACCGCAGCAGCCTTCGCCCCTTTCACTTTCTTGCCGTACAAAATAACGCCCCGGTCACTCCACAGTTCCAGAAGTTTGTCCGGTTTGTTTTTGGTGATCGCTGTGATGAGTTGAGAGATAGCTTTGGATTCGGCAGGCCCAACTGGAAACTCACTTTCCATGCCATGTCCGAATCCATAGTCCGGTTGACGCTTCTCAATAGGCGCCGCGCCGGTGTGTTTGATCGACAAACAAAGAGCCGCTAGGTCTTCGATCACGTCACAAGGGGTAAAGGACGCGACACAGCTGATTTGTCCTTTGGGAATGAAGGCCGAGAAGCTGCATGACCCGCCAGACCACTCATGGACATGGGCCCATGACCCCTCTGATCCCTCTTTGTCGAGCCGTACTTTAAATCTATCATCCTGTCGGTAGCCCAAGATCTGTGTAGCTCGCTCCTCGTCCACGACATTGATCAACAACTCACGCTCCGAATTGATTTGCACGATGGCCTGGCTCAGACCATATGGCACACCATCGCTATCTCTCTTTTCCTCCCAGCCCACCTTGATTTCCAATCCGTCCGGCATGACGAGGGTGACAGGAAACCCGTGGTTGATCTTGTTCAGATCGGTTCCGCCTGCCTGCTCTCCTTCCTCAACCTGTTGCACTGCTGGCGTGTCTGGCGGAGCCGCCACCGTTGGTTGAGTTTCTTTGTCGGACTGAGATCCGCAGGCGAACAGGAAGAGAGGTAGCAGACCAATGAGTTTGTGCATCATGTCCAGAGAGTACAGGCTCCTGCTCCTTCGTACCGAGGGCAGATCAATTCAGGACGGCGTCCGGCCAAGGAATCGCCCAAAGAAGCCTCCTCTGCAGTGAAGTCATAGCCCTCATACTAGCGAAGATCGGGGTGTACCACGTAGTTGCCCTCCCCAAAGACGCTTCCTGATCGCAGGTTGTAACTATGACACCGAGATCACAATTTCGCATATTATCAATTGTGAACGGCGTATCCAGGGGATATCCTTGGTGTGAATTGCGGCCCGCCGCTTGCACAATACCGAACCAATGAACCAACGCTTTTTCATTCTGACCATTGCTGCTATCGCGTGCATAACAGCTGCATGCTTAGACAGTTCTGCCCCAACAATAACCGAGCTCAGCATCACCATAACGACAAACGGACAGTCTGCCTCCGTCAGATTCCGCGAAGTGCTCCGCCCACAGTGCACATGCTCCGCTGGGAATTTCCCCAACCTTGGAGAGTGCGTTGGCAATAGCGATGGGGTTACCTGCGTCTGTGACGATACGGGGCCAGCCACCTGCATCGAGAGTGTCTCAGCACTCGCAGCAGACGGTAGTGTGATCGCCAAAGAGTTTCGGCAACCGTTTCTCTGGCTCGGCGCAATCAGTATCGGCGACCTTGAAATGGCGGAACAACTCTTAGTTGAAGGCTGTGGCGGAAGCGCAATTATTGATCTACCACAAGGCGACTATCCCGTTTCAACGATTCGCGAAACTACCTTCATTGACCAGGAGACTTTTCAAGTGCGTTGGGGCACCGCCCCTGCGGCCACACAAGTATTGACTTCGGGTGGCAATGGCTTTACATCGGGCACCTGTTTGTCCGAGAACACGGGTACCGAAACGTTTTTCTATAGCGATATCGGAGGCCCCTTTAGCTACTCGATACGTCCGGTGAAGATACTAGAGCAACAGACCGAACTGGGCAACGTCACCATTCGCTACGGAGTGAATGAGAGACACTTGATTGAACCATAACAATCGATCATTCGCCCCGACAGACACACCTGGAGGCTAGTGGGGCGTCAAGGGCTTCAGGTTCTGTAGTGTCGTCGGAACAAGCTCGGACACGGTGGGGTGAATATGTACGGCTCGTGAGATCACCGTGTACGGAGCCTTCGCATACATGGCGGTGAGTAGGCTATGTACGACCTCGTCTCCGCCAATTCCCAGAATCGCCGCGCCGAGAATCTCTTTGGTGTCCGCGTCGACTAGCACTTTGATGAATCCATCGGTCTCACCGCGTTCCACAGCACGTCCGACCCGAGTCATAAGTCGCTTGCCGATGAGTACGTTGCGCCCCGATTTGCGCGCCTGTTCTTCAGTCATGCCGATACGTCCGAGGGGCGGGTCTACGTAGAGGCCGTACACGCTGATGCGGTCGCTCACTCGGCGCGGATCGTCGTCAAATAGGTTGGCGGCGGCGATTTCGTAGTCGTTGTAGGAGGTGTGCGAGAACGCGCCCTCGCCGTTTACGTCGCCCAGAGCCCAAATGCCCGGAACGTTAGTGCGCAATTGATCGTCCACGGTGATGTAGCCGCGCTCGTTGATCTCGACTCCGGCTTTGTCGAGCTTTAAGGTGTCCGTGTTTGGTACGCGCCCAATCGCGAGCAGCACATGGCTTCCAACCACCTCGGACGCATCGGTGTCGCACGAAACCTGCACCGCAACCTGCTCACCGCGTTTCTCGAATGCGATGCAGTCGGCGTTGCAACGAAAGGCAATACCCTCGCGCTCTAGCACCCCTTTGATGGCGCCGGACACGTCCTCGTCTTCCCGTGCAATGACGCTAGATGCCCGTTCGATGACAGTGACCTCGCTACCGAAGCGGCGAAAAATCTGTGCGAACTCCAGGCCGATATAGCTGCCGCCGATGATGATGAGGTGCTCGGGAACCTCGTCCAATGCCAGGAGTTCCTTGTTGGTCAGAAAATCGATCTGCTCGAGGCCCGGCATCTGGGGCGCGCGTGCTCGTGTGCCAACGTTGAGGAAGATTTTGTCCGACTGTAGTAGCTCTCCGTTTACCGACACTGTGTTGCTGTCGTGAAACGATGCATCGCCCTGGTATATGTCGACGTTCTTCATACCCTCCAGCGATCCAGTGACTCCCTTGTTGGACTTTCCAGATATCTCCTTCATGCGCTCGTGTACGCGCTTCATATCAATGCGTACAGGCCCGTCAATGATGACGCCGAAGTCGGCTCCCCGCCTGGCCATATGTGCGGCACGCGCGCTCGCGACCAGAGCCTTGGTCGGAATGCAGCCGTAGTTGACGCATGTGCCGCCGAATTTTCCCCGCTCGATGATAGCGACTGTCTTTCCCTCTGAATTAAACCTATCCGCAAGCGAAGGGCCAGCTTGTCCAGTACCGATAATGATCGCGTCGTATTCTTTTGTCATGGTGCTTATATCCTCTCAACGTTTGGCTTCTGTACGGTACTGTACCGTAGTTTGTCTTTAGATTGCGTTGACTACTTGACCGCGATACGACGCTCGGACGCGTAGATGGGGTAGTCGTTGGCACTCATGTCACGCCTGCTCATAAGTCCGTCATTGTCGAATTCCCAGTGCTCATTGCCGTGGGTGCGAAACCATTGACCGGCGGCATCGCGCCACTCGTACTCAAATCGTACGGAGATTCGCTTGTCGCCAAAGGCCCACAGCTCTTTTTTTAGGTGGTAGTCCAACTCAGAGGCCCACTTGTCTCGAAGGAAGCTCTCGATAGCGGGACGCCCCTGTAAAAATTCAGTGCGGTTGCGCCAGTTCGAGTTGTCCGAATACGCAAGTGCCACTCGCTTTGCGTCTCGGCTGTTCCAGGCGTCTTCAGCAGCCTTGACTTTGGCGATGGCCGAGGCATGATTAAATGGCGGGCGAATTGTGCTGCTCATGTGCCAGGACAGTGCACCCTTGATGCCAACTCCTTTCGACGCCACTTCAGCCTATTAGCGCAATGTATCATCGCGAGTTTTCGCCATGTCACGAGTTTTCGTGCCGCGGTCTGTATGATCTCGTGTCCGGCTAGGAGGCTCTCGGATTGGTCTTGTCGATGCCGAGGGCGCGCATGCGTGACGCCAGGGTAGACCCCTTGAGCCCCAAAAGCGCCGCGGCACCGCTATCGCCGTAGATCTTCCACGACGCATGTTCCAGGGCGGCCACAACACTGGCTCGCTCGCGCTGGCGCATCACCTCGTCTGAGACAAATCCTGCTACGCCCGCTTCATCTTCTCGGACAACCGGGATCGCCGATGCGTCCCCGCGTAGCTCTGGCAGTGCCAGTTCCAGTGGCAGACGCTCACCGTCAGCCAAGATAACAGCGCGGTCGATTACGCTCTGGAGCTCTCGAATATTGCCTGGCCACGAGTAGCTTCGCAGTGCACGCAACTGCGTAGCATCGAGCATGACCTTGGGCTTACCAAATCGCTGTGCGGCCACAGACACAAAATGTTCGGCCAACTCCGCCACATCCTCAGATCGCTCGCGCAGTGGAGGCAAGGTGATGGGGAAAACACTGAGTCGGTAGTAGAGGTCTTCGCGAAACCTGCCTTCAGCAACTTCTTTCTTGAGATCGCGATTGGTGGCGGCGACGATGCGCACATCTACCGTCCGTGTTTTCGCTTCCCCGACGCGCTCAAAGGTGCCCTCTTGCAGCACACGCAACAGCTTGCTCTGCAGTTCGAG
>JAESTW010000294.1 GCA_016763395.1 Kofleriaceae bacterium | reverse complement strand
GGATCGGTTCCGTAGTAACACGACTCTTCAAAATCGCCCAGACCATCGCCATCGCTATCAATGGCGACATCGACGGCTTGGAAGGAAATCAACGCTGAATCGGCGGAGGCCAGCCACGTATAGGTATCCAAATAGTTCTGATTCCCTTTGCCAGACGAAGTAAAATTACCCCAAGACCGAGCGTTGCTATTGGCGACTGCCGAGGCCGAGTAATCACCAGAATCAATGCCTGTCTCCCCCGAGGTGGCAAGCCCCTTTTCCCCGTTGAGCATAGTGTTAGCCGCACTTTGAACTGCACTATCATTCCAATTCATCACCAGACCAGAGCGACTGCCATCACTTGCCAACTCGTACATACGCATCCCCTGATAACTCGTCTCGATGTCCGACCCGACGTAGTGAAACTCGCCGATATTGACTGTCACTCTGCAATTGTAGGTTCCGTAGGGAACTGAGCTGCCCTGGTGTGTACCGTCCCAAAGCACTGCGTTCACCCCACTACTGGTAGAACCAATTTTCAGAAAATCACTGTCACTACTACTATCGAAGACGCCATCGCCATTCAAGTCACACTGCAGATGATACGTCCCTTCCACATCCGTGTAGAACTGAAACCGGCCAAAACTCTCGCCCGGAACGACTTGGTTGCAGGGCGCGATCGGGTCTCCGTTGACATCTTCGCCGACACCACCAATGTAGTCCAGCCCGAAAACATTCGGTGTAGCGCGATTGTAGGAAGCAATCGTCGGGGGCAAAAGATAGATCGGAAATTCAGGGATTACGGTGTGGCCATACATCGAGACAGAGCGACCACCATCGGGCCCGTACACACCAACCCGGTTTGCGTTGATGTTGTAGACATAGCCGGCGAGGCCATCGAGCTTCAGTTCGATGACGGCATTGGTGCCCGGCTGCCCACCGGGAAGAACTGCATAAAAACTCGCAGAGGTGGCTCGATCGGAAGAGAAAGCGCCAGCGTTGAACCTCCAGTCGTACGAAAACAACCGCCCTCCTCCGTCTGTCTGTGATGGAACAGACACATCCCAATCAATCCCTGGGACCTGGCCTGTGAGAATGAAGACGCCATACGCTCCGACAGAGTATCCGGTCGTGGCAACACTCTGGCCGGAACTCAGTGTCGCGATTACGGCCCCATTGGGCTCGGTCACTGTCACAGACCCCACGCCAGTCCAGGCAATCGACTCAGTTCCGGGTAGAACGATGTAAACGTAGAGTTGGGTATTTGCTCGAAGAGCTTGGGTCGAATTGAGTTGGGTTGCGCCCTCTCCGTACGCAGAGTTCGTAAGGAAAACAATGGTCAGGAACAATAGTGAGAAAATACGCATACCCTTCAGTTTTGCAATTCTCGATCCGCGCTTCTTACCCGGCAACTGGCAGTTGAGCGCGGTTTGATGACCGTTTTGGAATTCCAATTCCGAATTGAAACAAGTACACGAGTTAAGAGTTGTTCCAATTCGACATTATTGATCAACTGCTTCCAATGACTCCCTGTACTGCCCAACTCGGACAAGAAATCCGCCAGTATCGCATCGCCAATACAATTACACTGTTACCACCTCATACGATAGCATCACTCCACATCGGCTGGGTGTAGTTCCCCTCCCCATGAATATCGGCATGATGCTTGCTGTGAAATAAAGCATGAATCTACCCGACAAGCTCGATTGCTCGCCCCCTCCTTGCCGTGTTCACGCCCGTGGCACCGATGTAATTTTTGCCTTGGCCGTTGATGTAGAAGTGGCCATGTCTATTGCAAAAGCTCTGGATGAGGCGATTGATAGAGGAGTGCGTCTCTTTGATGAAGAAATGAGTCTGCAAATGGAAAAGACATTTTTCTCACGTAATGCTAGTTTTGGCCAGTAGACGAGTGTCCGGTACTAATTTGACACGAACAAATCCAGCGCCAATCTCCTTTCCTGGTTTCTTGCTCCAACTGTGAAGTGTCGCCACGCTAACACCAACAATCGACCACAATCGTGGAGCGCCGACCGGACTGATCTATTGTCACGTTGAGGCTAGTTCGCCAATCTCACAGTGGGCGATCGAGATCGCGTAAATCCTACGCGTAGGATGATTGGTCGATGATCAGAGCCCAAGAAAGGACCGACGCTTCGTTCTGTAGTGGTAAGAGTTTTACCAAGAACCGCGTGATCGATCGGAATCGACAATGGCCAAAGTCCATTAGGCCAACTTGTCTGCAGGCCGAAACCAATTTGGCTGTTGTGCAACGGCCCGTCCACTAGCTTGCGATATGCGTGAGACCAGGGAGTTGCATTGAAGTCGCCGACGATGATGGGATTGACGGCCTCCATCGCCCAGGCCTTTGCCTCGGCGAGCATTCGATCCCGCAGCAGGCTATTCTCACGTCCTACCGGTGGCATGGTGTGCAATCCCAATATAGAAAATGTCTCACCATTCTTGGTCACACTGAGCGCTATCGTCAAGAGTTCGGAATCCGCGAAAAAGAGTTCTTCTGATCCGGTGATTGGCAGCCTCGAATAGATCAACATTCCGAAAGCGTGCCATAGAGATCGCCCGAGTTTTTCGTAGTCGCCAAGTGCGGCGCTCATCTCGTCTTCAATGTCCTCTGTGGCTTCTAAAATCACGACAACATCAGCATCTTTTTCGGCAATGTACGCGGCTACCTTTGCTGGGTTTGGGTTCCTGTGATTGACGTTGAATACGAGCAGCGAAAGTTCACTGCGATCGGGATCTGAGGGCAGCGCTTGGCCCCAGTACAAGGGCAATATCACGCTCAGATTTAGTGACAGAAAGACGGTGCCCCACACGATTTCCGGCCATCGTTTCACGAACACGAAAGCAAACAAGACGACCGCCAATATGACCGTGTATTGCAGCCGAAAATGGCTCAGGATGTCAAATCCCCACCAGTACGCGCCGAGCCAGGCCAGCAGCGTGGCGATCCCGCAGCCTAGTAGCGCTAGTAGCCCAGCGCCTCGGAGCCGACGCGCCAGTGTGTCTTGCTTCGTCTCGTCTTCGCTCTGCACTCGTGGTGATCATGCAACGGTTTGCGCTTGTTGTCCAGACGCCCTACCTGCTATCGCTCGTTTGGCACTGATTCGGACACCGGACGGACACCGGACGGACACCGGACGAAAACCACTACTATTCAGGCACTTAGGACTGGCATCAAGCTTGCTCTAGAGAATTGTGACGCGTCATTCACCATTCACCAATATCAAACAAAAGGAACACTATGTCCTCAAAACGAAAAAAAGTACTCTGCCCAATGGAGCGCCAAGGGAAAACCTACTGGATGCGCATTGGCAGCGCCTATACCAATGTCGACGGTTCGACAAACGTCTATCTGGATGCCTTCCCGGCCAACGGGAAACTGCAAATCCGGGAGTTCAACGAGCGAGACGAGGGCAAGCAAAAGCCAGACGACGACGCGAACTCAGCTCCCCAGGCAAAGGCCTTACCCTTCTAAGCGATCAAACACAGAAACCTCTTAGACACAACAACACCTCATACAACACAAAAGATACGACAATGACAACAACAACAAAAAACACAATTCGACGCTTCCTCTCTCTCTCCGCTTTCTCGGCCCTGGTCGCCGCAGTCACCATATCCTTTGCTGCGGTCCCCAAAGACCGGACAAGTATTCGATACTCTCAGGGAAAACCAGCGGTGCGGGTAACGCCAGCATCCATGTTGCAACTTGCCGAGGCTTCGCCGAACAAACGCAAACCCGCGGCAGCGACGTCCAAACAAAAGACGTCGGGCGATTTGTCCGGCAGCCTGAATCTCAATACAGCTACCGCCAATGAGTTGATGCTACTGCCCGGTATCGGCCCCAAAAAAGCCGCCAAAATTGTCAATTTCAGAGAACGGCGTGGCAAGTTCAAGCGTGTCGTGGACCTTCGAAGGGTGAAAGGCTTTGGCGCCAAGACGGTCAAGAAGTTACGCCCTTATCTCACCGTGAGCGGACAAAACACACTGGAGTAGCCTCGGGTGTCAACCTAAGCGGAACAGCCTCAACGTGCCTCAGCGTTTGTTGTTCCGCCGTTTCCTACGGTTCTTATTCGGACGTCTTCGCGGCTTTCTCTTGGGCTCAGCTCGTTTCGCTGGCGCTGCGTCGATCGACTCAAGAGTCGCGTCCGGGATCTCCGCGTCTGGCACTCCGGCATCCATCGGCGACGATACCGCAGACTCCTCGGTCGAATCTTCTGAGCCCAACAAAGCCGCTACGATCACAAGTAATGCGAGGATGAGTCCACCGCCAACCCAATACATTCGCAACTTGCGGCGACGGGCATGGGCGCGCCCGGACTCAATCCCACTACTTGTCCGAAACCCATACTGTGGTTGAGCGACGGGATATCCCGGCATCGCTGACCCTGGCATCGCAGGGCCTTGTCCTGGCAAGCCAGGTGCGGGAAAGGCTTGCAATTGCGCAGCTCCAGCAGGTGGCGTGAGCTGGCTAGGAGCGAGAGCGGCAGGAGCGAGAACGGCAGGAGCGAGACCGCCGGGAGCGAGACCCCGCCGGGCTACCGAAGCCCGAGAGTTCGGTCTTGGTAAGGGCGCTGGAACTTGTTGAGTAGCGGGTGATACGGGCAACGAAATGGGAGCCGAAGCAAGAGCTTGCTCGCCAGGAGCCGATACGGGTACAAACGGAGCTGGAGCCGATACAGATGCAGACGGGACGGATGCACCAGGAGCCTATACGGGTACAAACGGAGCTGGAGCTGATACGGGTACAAACGGAGCTGGAGCTGATACGGGTGCAGACGGAACAGGAGCTGATACGGGTGCAGACGGAACAGGGGCTGATGCGCGGGGAGGCGGGACCGGAATGCGCTGGTGCAAGCGAGTTGGCTCATCGGCATCGTCGACATCAGCCAGTCGTTGCGCAATGGCTCGCTCGTCGCTCATGTCCTCAAAACGTGGTTCGGGGTACTCGGTCACAAGTTGATGCAAACCGGACAAGTCTGTACTGAAAAACTCCTGTGCAGTATTTATCCGGACAACGGTTCCACCCACATCATCGGCAAAATCATCTGAGTAGTCGGGTAATACATCTTTGGGCGTCGTTGTTTCTGCTTCTACTACTTGGCGAACCACCAAATCTGCAATTGCTGCCCGTGGATCCGCGATTTCAGTTTCAAGCGAATAGCGATACCCACGCAATGCCGAGCCAAAATCGCCTGCACTTTGGAACCGGTCTTCGGGCCGCTTACTCAAGGCACGCATGATGATGTCCGCGAGTGGCGAAGCGACACGCCTTATTTCTCGAGCACTCGGATTTACTCGGGCCGCTCTTACTTCTCGCAATGCATCAAAGTCAGGATAGCCAGAATACAATCGCCGTCCACAGACAAGTTCGTAGAGCAAAATACCAACGGAAAAGACATCGCTACGAGCATCCACGTGCTTGTTTACGGCTTGCTCTGGCGAAATGTAGGCGAACTTGCCACGAATCGCTCCATGGCCGGTTACTTCGCCTACCTGTTTAGCAATGCCAAAGTCTGTGAGTTTGACTTCGCCGTACTTGGACAAGAGTACGTTCGATGGCGAGACATCTCTGTGAACGAGACCGAGCGGGTTGCCCTGATCGTCCTTTGCAATATGGGCATGCTCCAAAGCCTCACACAGCTCCGAGCAAATATGCAGCGCAACCTCAACTGGCAAACGGCCACTACCGGTAAAGTCGTCGTACATCTTCAGCAAATCAACGCCGTCAACAAACTCCATGACCAAAAAATATTGGCTGTCGTCACCGAGTCCGACGTCATAGATCTGGACGATGTTACGATGGTGAAGCTCCGAGAGAATTTTGGCTTCGGCGATCAGAAGCTTGATAAAGCGCTGATCTTGACTGAGATGCGGAAGTATTCGCTTAATCGCAACGATTTTCTCGAAGCCACTACCGGCAGTTTGGCTCGCGCGAAAAATCTCGGCCATCCCTCCTTTGCCGATTCGCTCGAGAAGCTCATACTGCGCCAT
>JAESTW010000293.1 GCA_016763395.1 Kofleriaceae bacterium | reverse complement strand
TGTACTGAGAACGTTGCGGTGATTGGGATAAGGATCGCCTGCTGGTGGCCCCGCCCATTCACACTGGACATTCGGAGCAAAGACACCCGCTACCGCCAATGTCGAACAATTCTCATCAACATTGCCACCTGGGCCTTCGCCATAGTTCTGCCACATCACTCAGAACTGGCGTGGTCGCCCTTTGACAAGTTTGGAGACGATCGTTGACCTTATTGGGGCCACTGCCACATCATCCGGTCTATCTATCGAAGCAGTCCTCGCACCGATTGCCGAATAACCCTGAACGAACTTCCGACCTCGAGTACTAGGTACGGACGTTCCGGAAGTAACAGGCACTTAGGAGGGACAAAAGGGCAAGCCACCGCAGTTCTTCGGCTACCGTCGCTGGGACGCCTATGGGTAATGTCCAGCCATGTGCACGGGCAACTCTTCGGGCCAACCATGAAACTTCGAGCGCACGATAATCATAAGAGTCGCTTCGTTTTGATGACGGCTTGGCTAATTTGAGAATTCCTGCACGGGCTCCCGGGTAAGTACTTTTCTCTAAGGCAACTAGTATTCCCGTCCGAGAATCACGCTGGTAGAATTCCAAGGCTCTGACCCTAGACCCCAAAACGATCGTTGCCTCTCGTCGAAACTCGCGGTTCTCTGGTTCGAGTCGCAGAAGCGCACCTAAGGCAATCGCTCGCCTGTGCTTGGAGTCTTGGTCACTGCCTCTGGAATTCTCGCGCAGCGGGCCGTGCCGATTTTCGTAGGTCTTACCCAAGAACATTCCGATGCTCAACGCTCGAAGATTGCTCTGAACACCGCTATTGCTGTCCTCTCAATTCTGCTTATCTCTTTTATCGCCTCCAAACAGTTGTCGATATTTCCTCATGCCTAGTCGTGGGGCCAGTTCAAGATGCTGTCTGCCGCATCTACATAGCCAGCGTCGTTGAAGAGTGCTGCTGCGATATTCTGAATCCCCGAATCGATCGGTGTATCGAAGTAGCGATTGAATTCCGAAGCCAGGATCTTCCAGGAAGATACGCCGCCTGAGTTAACAGTGTCAGTGGCCTTGATCTGGTTGTTTTCCGAATAGTGAACGATGGCCAGGCCCATCCGTGACTCGCCGGAATCGCGCGGACTGTTCTGATGTTTCAATGCCAGGGTGTAGTAGGCCCGGGCTCCGACCGGATCCTTTTCCTCGAGAGTCAGGCTCCCTAGGAACCGTGCCGTGTACGAAATCCTGCTGTCGCGTTTCTTCTGCTGCTGGTAAATGGCAAGCGCGAGCTTGAAGTACTTGATGGCCTCGGTACGCTGGTGCTCCCGTTTGTGCAGAATCGCGAGCCAGAGCATCGCCTCGGCACACTCGGATTGATGAGAAGAGTCCTGAGTGAGAATAGCGACGGAATCCGTCATGTGCTCGATGGCTTGTACTTGGTCATCTTGATTCACCTGCCTGGCGAGTAACTCGAGATCTTGAGCACGTTCAAAAGATGGAATCTGCTCAGTGGCACCAGCCAGCTCTATGCTGCGTCTGAGCTGGCCGGGGGAGCGTTGGGGGAGAGAGCGCAAGACATCGAGCTCCCCCTCTGCATCGTCGATAGATCTGAACCTTGTCACGGCCCGCAAGAGAAGCTGGACTCGGGCCGTCGTGACTTCAATCTGGTTGGGACCAACAAACCCAGCCCTGGGCACCAAGGATGGGAAGTGGTTTGCGACATCAACACAGAGTGTGGCGTCTTCACGTGGCGTGTTGGCTTTATCGAGAAGCTTTAGCGCTGCGTCAAGGTGAACCATGCCAGCAGCGAATTGCACTGGCATCTCGTCCATGCGCCTGAGCTTCGGCATCTGATAGAACGTCGAGACGGTCATGCCGGCAAGGCACTGCGCCTTTGAGAGGGGATGGGTCTCGAGGGCAAACTGGGCCTGAAAACCAGTGAAGGCGCCCATGGCGCGCTCTATGCGGCGGCTGTCACCGAGCGTCTTGATATCGGCAAGATCGCGTAGCATGCTTGAGCACACATCGCTTACTTCTGGTGTTGTGGGAGCTGGTTGTGGGCTGTCAAAATTAGGCTTGGCGCAACCCAGCATCACTGCCGCACTGCTAGTAACAAGTAGGATGGTGTATAGACGCATACTTCAGCTCCAGAGCAAGCCAATGGTCAGCTGGAGCGTAACACGGAAGACAGCGGAGGCAACGTCCTACCGGGGCAGAGCAATACGCTACCTTCGGGAAGATACTATTCAGCCGCGGGATGGGTTCGCGAACTCGTACCTGCGGGGATCACCTACGGCGGATTTCGCTGATTGGGCGTCCCCTGGACGGATCAGCCCCACGGCGACTTCGCAGCCGCAGTGTGTATATTCGCCCGGTTTGACGACCTTTGGTATTCACCACATGCCTGGCAGGGAAATTGCAAAATGATGGGGAATGCTTCGAGGTTTTCTCATCGCTTCATCGGCTATTGCGGTATTGCTCACCACTCGAATCGTGGTTGCAATGCCAGTGGGGCCACAAATTTTCTGTGACACATACGACGAGGAGGAGACGCCGCATTGTATGGCCAGTCCGCCGGCATGTGTCATGTGCCATACCACCGCACCGGTGCTAAATGCCTATGGACTCGGCATCTCAGCGGAGCTTTTGCCGGGGATGCCGCGGCCATTACTGGTGGAAGATTACACGATGGCACTCCCTGCGGCGCTTATCGCTGTTGAGGATATCGATTCCGATGTCGACAGCTTTACCAATATACAGGAAATTATTGCAGGGAGTTTTCCCGGTGACCCGTTCAGTAACCCCGAAGCCCTCGAATGCCCAGAAGTAGGCGCGAACGAGTTTTACCAAGTATGCCAATACGATCCTGAATATACCTATCGAAAGGTGATGCTCGACTTCTGCGGACAATCACCATCATACGATGACTTACTCAGTTTTCGGGACTTGGACACGGCGGAGCAGCTTGACGCCCTCGACCAGGTGCTCGATGCTTGCCTAGATAGCGAGTTCTGGCTCGGCAAAAACGGCGAACTCTGGCAGCTCGCCCACCGTAAGATTCGACCGGTGGGATCGCTGAAATCCGGCGAGGATTCCGGATCATTCCCAGCCTCTGATTATTACGACGACTACAACCTATTTGTGTGGTCACAGACCGACAACCGCGACAGTCGCGAACTCTTGCTGGCCGACTACTTTGTCTCGCGAACGACAAGTCCGACGGAATACGTGATGGTAGACAATCTCCCTGGCAGTCAGAAAATGCAGGTTGAGCGACGTGCCGGATTGCTGACAACCGACTGGGTGTCTCTCTATAATATTATGTTCACCGCCGTTCCACGCACGGCAGCGGCACAAGCCTATCGGGCGTTTCTCGGCTACGACATAGCCAAGTTGGAAGGGCTATTCCCCGTCTCGGGAGAACCGAAGGACTATGATGATAAAGGAGTCGCTAGCCCGGCGTGCGCCGTTTGCCATAGTACCCTCGATCCGATGACGTATCCGTGGACACGGTTTAACGGAATTCAGGCGCCAAGAGGGCAGTATGATCCCAATCGCATTATAGATGACTTCCTCGATGAAGGCGTGAATATCGCGGATATGCCCGAATCTGGGATGCTGCTTGGGCAGCCCGTGGTCGACTTGCTCGACTGGGCTCAAGTCGCTGCGAATAGTTCGCAATATGCGTCAGCAACAACAGAAGATTACTGGCGGTTTTTAATGGGTTCGGGACCAAGTGCAACAGAAATGACCGAGTTTAACGGTCTCTGGCAGGGGCTTATGGGACTTTACGAATATTCGGTAGAGCGAATGCTCCACGATCTAATAAAAACGGAGGCCTACGGTGCACCTTAAATCGATATTGCTTAGTACGCTCGCATTGGGGATGTTTGCCTGCGGTGGATCTTCGGGCGGAAATGCCAGTGACGATGCTGGGCCGAGTCTGGACGCTGGAGAACCATCATATCCATCATCCCCTAAGTCGCGGTTGCGCTTCAAAGGCAATCGCCGAATCAACAGTGAATTTGCGCGCATATTGTCGCTTCTACCAGGGGAGGTATGCTCGGAATTCGGCCTCTATTCGTGCGCGAACTTGGTGCACACCGTTGCCTTGGGCGGTGCTGATCCGTACGGGCTTGGATTGCACGAGGCATTGCCGTTTACGACTGTAACTACGCCTTTGGCCGTCGATCGAATTGCCTTGTCGGCCTGTCGGACCCGAGTTGATAAAGATCTATCTGCCGGGGCTGCGGCGCTGATTTACAAAGGGGCATTGGATAACGCGGATGGCGAAGACGTGGCGACGGCAGTAGACGCTCTCTACAAGCGAGCAGTTCTGCGGCCGGCGTCGGCGGAGGAATTGGCGAGTCTGCGCCAGCTTCATCGGGACATTGCTGATTTGAACGGCGGGACGGTCCCTAGAGATTGGGCGATCGCTTCATGCTTTGCGGTGACCTCTAGCCTTGAGCAGCTCTTTTACTGGGATTCGATCATGAATAAGAAAAATACTCTAAGTCGTCGTCGCCTCCTGAAAGGTCTTTGTGCTGCAGCGGCGGGCGCTGCTGCCAGTCCTGCACTCTTCAGCGCTCTCCGCGCAAAACCGGCAAAGGCGGCCG
>JAESTW010000292.1 GCA_016763395.1 Kofleriaceae bacterium | reverse complement strand
TTGCTTCCGTGGGGGATAAGCGCTTTGTTTCGATTCCCGACCTAAACGAAAACGGCAAGGAATTGCTGCGATTACAGGACAGTATCCTGTATCGGCTTGTGCCCCAGCTTCGTCTAGATGATGTGGCCTTAGAACAACTCGGAGAAGAAGAACTCTGGCAGAGAGCTGAAAGCGCCATTGTCGATTTGGTCGAGAGCTTGGAGTCAGAAGGGGGAATTCCCAAAACGATTGATCAAGATCAGCTGATCAAAGAAACCCTGAACGAAGCCCTCGGCCTCGGCCCCTTGGAAGACTTGCTTGCAGACGACACCATCGAAGAAATCGTTGTCGAAGGTGTAGATCGAATACTGATTACAAAGTCCGGTTCCGTAAGTGGAGCTGGAGTTGGCTTCTCGTCCGAAGGTGTTTTCAGAAGAGTTCTGCAGCGCCTGGTTGCACCAACCGGTGTGACCTTGAACGAACACAGCACCTTCGTAGATCTTCGTTTGCTCGACGGTTCAAAGTTGGCAGCAGCGCTGTCACCTGTCGCTGCCAGAGGTCCATGCTTGACCTTGCGCAAGCCGTCCGGTGGGGCAATCGATTTGCGCACATTGCAAACTCGCGGTGCCCTCAATGCTGCTATGGGGACATTTCTTAGTCTCTGCGTCGCCGCCAGGAAGAATGTTCTAGTCTGTGGCGCGCCGAGTTCGGGTAAAGAGGCGGTCTTGGGAGCTCTTGCCTCCGAGGTGGCCGCCGGCGAGCGCCTGATCACGGTCGAAGAAGTGAGTCACTTGCACTTGGCACGGGAGAGATGGACAGCGCTGGAGTGTCGTCCCGGGCTCGGAGTTGCGCCCGACGTTGGACTCGACGAGTTGATTGCTGGCGCACTACGAATGAACCCCGACCGCCTGGTGGTTGCCGATGTAAAGGGCAAAGAGGCATTTCGTTTGATTCAATCCATGAACGCGGCCTGCGACGGAACTCTCTGTTCTATTAGCGGGGAAGGATCCCTTGAGGCCCTAACTCGCTTCAGTCAGTTGTGCAGCATAGGCGCGGGTGGACACTTGCCAGCAGTTCGAGAAATGGTCGCTTCCGCGGTCCAAGTGGTGATTCACGTCGTTCGCTACGGTGATGGCAAAGTGAGAATCACATCAATCGACGAGGTCGCGGCTTCAACCGAGAAAGGGTTTACGACTATCTTTAAATTTGATGGTAGCTCGTACGTTGCGACCGGAGTGACACCCGGCTTTTATGCGACCCTAGAAGAGCAGGGATTCACTACCGACGCGTCTATATTTCAGTAGCGCGGCGGCACTAGCCGTTTAGCCAAGGAGAACCAGCAGCCTTTAGTCATCGTTTAGACAAAGGCTGTTTTTCGTTTGTGACTATTGCGAGGGCTAGTTCGAAGCGGGCCACAGGAGTACGGTCGTCGCTAGCAAGGGCTTCCCAGTCTTGTCCGTTCCATCGAATAGGACGGCAACTTTGACCGTGCCCGCAGGCGGCGCTGGTGCAAGATACAGTTCCGAGCCGTCTCCTTGCCGAGCACCTGTATGGAATTGGGTTCGTGTGCCGTCTGCGCTTTCGGAAAAGAAGAGCAGACTTCCTGCGCCGTATCGAGCTACGTCACCGGTAACAACAACGGCTCCCGAACGTTCCGCCATACCAATATCATCCGGGTAGAGTCGTTCCAAGAAGGATGCGCCGTAACCGGTAATGGTAGGGAAGACTGCTTCGAGCTGCTCGAGTGCACAATCGTCGTCGATCCACCAAGAGAGTTTTGCCTGCTTGTGTCTGTAGCGAGTTAGACAAACACCGTCTTCATTGGACCAAGTAGCGCCTTGGGGATTGCGAGCTGCGACTAAATCTAGGTTTGTAGGCGCCTGGGGGTAGGGACGCCGCAAGTGGCTTGAGATCAGTCCCCGAAATTTGGAACTGCCGGCGTCTCGTCGCACGGAGAAGGAATGAGGTAGCGTGTTATTGGAAAAATACCCACGAGCCGTCACATCCGCGAGTCCGGTCCCAGCGGCGTTGCTAAAATGATCGGAGAGGCTGGAAAGAGCGGGAGCCGATGTACTGCGAGATATTCCCAGGCGTCCGAAAGCCAACGAAGCAATTCTCTCAAAACGGGATCCGAGATCATCATTGGATGCGCTGACTTGTTCTTGGTGCGCAGCCAGGTCATTGCGAACGTGAGAAGGGGAGCCCATGTCTTGCAGTACATGCAGCATGGAACCGGCAGCTAGCAGGCTGCCCGCGAGATGCCTGGCACGTCCGGTAGCAGATGGTGAAGTCACAGCTTTGCGGAACTGGCCCGCGAAGCCGACATAGCTCATCGGGTTTTTTGCAGAACTCCACCAGGTGTTGGCCGCTTGTCCGCCGGCCGAAAGTCGTCCGGGACTGCCCACAGACACGAGTGAAACATAGAGAGAGTGCTTCAGCGCTGGGTTCCCCTCGGTCAGCCCTTTGGAAGTTGACGGATCGAGAAAGTGGTTGGCGGCATGGGATATAGGCATATCCGCTATCACAGCGCAGGCGACGAGCCAGGAAAGGGCACTCATTTGCCCACGAGCGTCTGGAGTGTAGCCGTGAGTTGGATTTAGCTTGGCCAGAATGCCAAAAAGTTCCGGTGCGTCAGCGCGGGGAATCGTGAGCCCAGTGTAGATCCTTTGTCCTGTCTGAACTGTTTGGCCAAGAGCCTGTGAAGATCTGAAGCGTATGCAGATTGCTCGGTCAGTCCGGCATGTGTGGTGGTCGCTTCCCAAGCGTGGGCGTTATTGACGAGTAGCAGTCCCGCGAGAGCAGGAATGGCGAGTTTTGACAAGGACTTGATGGTGAACTTCATGCTGGGCTTGATGGTGAACTTCATGGCTATTGGCCTTCGCTCGTGGGCATCACCGCTTGGATGTTTTGAAACACTTGCTGCGCCATTTCCACCAGGTGTGTGAGCTCGGAGCACTGGCCTTTGCCGCAGGTTATAAGGACGACGATGCCGCGAGTATTGTCCATAAACGCAATCCCTTGAATGTCGCCTTCGATGGCAATGAGGCTGCGATCGGCAACCTCTGTTGACAGTTCGGTAGTGGGCAACTCAGACACACCGGGCAAGGTTCGCAGCAGTTCTTCAAAGCGTTCGGTGGTTTTTTGTGGTTCGTCCGGGCCGATTCGCCACAGCCTGAGGGCTATGTCGTAGACTTCGGATTGTCCCAATGCCTTGAAGTGTTGCGATGAGTAACTTTCGGTGTCGGCTTCGTCACCCAGCGGGCCACTCTCAAATTTGCCGTCGAACTTGGTGATTTTCTTAAGATCCATCTCAGCTTGGATAAAGTTAATTATTTCTGGAATATAAGAGTCTGTTTTAACAAAGATATACTTAATATCTTTAGGAGAAAACTTTAGCATAC
>JAESTW010000291.1 GCA_016763395.1 Kofleriaceae bacterium | reverse complement strand
TGTGGACGCCGGTGATGTGGACGCTGGCGATGTGGATGCTGGCGCTCAACTCGGTGACGACGTTGTCATTCGGCGAGACATCTACGGCATTCCACATATTGAATCGGAGACGGATGAAGGAGTGATGTACGGCCTCGGCTACGCGACTGCCCAGGACCGATTGTTACAAATGAACTTAATGGCGCTGGGAGTTCAGGGGCGTGTCTCCGAGTTTTTGGGACGTGTGCCGATGGGCGGCAAAGACTCCGTCGCGAACGACCGAAAGATGCGCACGTTTGGGTATTGGCGTCACGCACAAGCTGCCGCTGATCGGTTGCCTGCCGAGACACGTGCGCTTCTGGATGCGTATGCCGACGGGGTGAACCAGTATCTGGCCGACTTTCCCGCAGGAGAAAACCCGCTCTTGACAGAGCTAGGGGTCACACCGCAAGTCTGGACCGCAGCGCATAGCATTGGTGTGTGGTATTGGCTCGCGGGATTCTTCTCAGGGGATGGACTAAAAAAGGCCGATCTACTTCACCAATTTGAGGCAGAGGTCGCGAACATAGGACTCAACCAGGCCATCGAAGCTAAGTTATGCGGAAACCATCCCGGTGATTCGAGTGCCGGGATTGTCCAGCAAGGGGACGTTTCGCAGCAGACTCAAGACGCAATTGCCGCCTATGCACAAAGCGTCGGTCATGGGTCCTTTACGTGTTCTTCCAGTCGCGTTGTACCCAATGTGCCCCCGCAATTTGCTCATGAGGCACCGAAGTTCTCCCATGCCTGGGTCGTTGGCGGAGCAAACACGACCACTGGTGCCGCGGTCCTTGTTAGCGATCCGCAGACGCCGGTCAGCTTTCCCTCGATATGGCATGAATTTGTTCTCTCCGGCGAGACAATAAAGGCTCGCGGTGTCGGAGTTCCCGGCAACCCTGGGATTCTTGTTGGATGGAATGAGAACATTGCCTGGGGCGTAACCTCTGCTGGGTATAGTCAATCTGATCTATTTCGGATTCAGATGGTAGGAAACCGATCCGACGTGTATCGGCTTGATGGTGTCGATACAACGATGATGGTTGCGGTTGAAACTATTGAAATCGCAGGGGAAGCGTCTCAGACCATAGAGTATCGAGAAACCGTCTTTGGCCCAATGGTGACCGAATTTGTTCTCAACAGTGGCGGAGAAGAATTCGCAGCAAGATTTATTCCCTTTGCTGAGAATGATACGGATACCGTTGTCTCGTTTATCGATATACTCAAATCGGAGGATCTCGAAGACCTCAATGCTGCGCTCGATAATTTTCGCTACCCGGCGGTGAATATGGTTGCTGGAGACAGTGCGGGGAATGTCATGTACCGCCTACTTGGCGCAGTGCCGGTTCGGGCCAAGCGTTCACCTCTCGGTGGTTCGATTGCTCAACAGGGCAATAGCATTGATTTTCAGTGGCAAGGGTCCATTCCCAACGAGTTTATGCCGCAGGTAATCAATCCAGCAGGTGGCAACGTACTATCGGCGAATCACAGGGCGACAGGGGATTGGTACCCGCTTTCCATCGGATTTGGAACCGGTGGCAAGGGCGACACCAATCGCTCCGCTCGCATTCGTGAATTACTCGCACAACTGCCAGAAAAGGCGACTCCTAGGCAAGTCTTCGACCTTATGCAACGCGATTGCGTCGACGTCAATCGTCGCGATATGGTTGTGATGGCAATCCACTTGGGTTCGCTTGGTAGGTTAAGTTCTGATGCGAGAAGCACCGTTGCCGCTTTGGCCACTTGGTCGGCCAATGGAGGGCAGATTACCGTGGATTCAGACAATAGTTTCCTCGCCGGCAAGCTGACGAGCAAGTTCAGACTCGCTACGATCGGAGCCGAAATGTTCGGGAACTATGGCGGTGGCGGGAATGGGTACTCGCTATTTGGCAAAACGATGCGCGAGCGGCTCGCTGCGGATCCTAACTTTGTCCCAACAGACGAAGAGATTGCTTTCATTGACGAACTCATGTCCAAAGCCTGGGTTACTGCGAGGAACACTCCACAGGCCAATTGGGCCGCCGGGTACGCAGATGAAGGCAAGGTCGTGCTCGACTACTTCTCATTGCTGGGAATGCCCGAGTTGAGCTCTTCTACCTCCGACGAGATAGCATTGCAATGCCATGTGAGTGGTACGGTGTGGGCGCAGGTTAGTCAGAGTTATACCCAGTGGGTGGATTTGGCAAACGTCGATACGTCAGAGGCCATGATGCCACCGGGAAACTCAGAACTATTCGCAAGTGATTCTGCGCAGAACCAGGCCTCTCATTGGGCAGCGGGCACTCTTCGCGCCGCGCCACTTTCTACCGAGGCATTCAAAGACATCTCCGAATCGTCACTTGTACTATCAAGAGATTGACCTGCTCCATGGGCTGGGCACCATACTGCCAGACTCTCATTCATTAGAACGCGGCGTCGAGATCAACCTTACCCTGCACACCCACCTGATAAGCAGAGACTCTTCTCTCGAAAAAGTTGGTTACTTCTTGGACATCTTGCAAGTCCATGAAGGCTAGTGGATTTTTCGCGTGAAATTGCTTAGGCATCCCGAGCCGGACAAAGCGTTCATCAGCACAGCATTGCAAGTAGAGGTGGATGTCGGCAAGGGACAAGCCTGGAATGCCCTCTCCCAAAAGGTCCGCTGCAAATTGCAGTTCGCATTCGATAGCCTCCTCGATCATTGTCCGGACCTTGTTTTCGAGCTGCTCGTCGAAGAGGTCGGGCTCTTCCTTGCGGACGGTGTCGACAACATCAAAGGCGAAAGCCATGTGCATACTCTCGTCCCGAAATACCCAGTTGGTTCCGCCTGCCAGCCCGTGCAGTAGACCGCGAGAGCGAAGGAAGTAGACATAGGAAAAGGCCCCGAAGAAGAAGAGGCCTTCTACACATGCGGCAAAGCAGATGAGGTTGAGCAAGAAGGCCTGTCGATCCTCACGAGTGCGCAGGCTACTTAAGTCGGTGGTACTCTCTAGCCAACGCATGCAAAACTCGGCCTTCTTCTTTATCGAAGGGATGTTGTCCACCGCTGCGAAGGCCTGATGTCGCTCGTCTGGATCTGGTACATAGGTGTCGAGCAAGGTTAGGTAAAATTCTACGTGTAGGGCTTCTTCGTAGAGCTGACGAGACAGGTACATTCGCGCTTCTGGTGCGTTGATGTGCTTGTATAGGTTTAGCACCAGGTTGTTGGCAACGATCGAATCACCAGTGGCAAAGAAAGCGACGAGGCGGTGAACCAGGTGCTTCTCGGCTGTACTCATTTTTGAGCGCAGGTCCATCACGTCACTAGAGAAATCGACTTCCTCGACTGTCCATGTGTTCTTGATTGCAGCTTTGTACTGGTCGAAAAACTCCGGATATCGCATTGGACGCAGGGTTAAACACAGTCCGGGATCGAGAATACGAGCGGGTCTTTGGGTATGATTCATTATTGGCAAGCCTCACAGCTCTCGGGGTTTTCGAGCCCGCACGCCAACGCTTCGGCGGACGGGTCTTGCGTCGTGCTGGGCTCACCAGAGGCGGCCTGTGTACTGGTGGCTTGTGTTGTCTTTGCAATACTGGTCGCGGGTCTCGAACGCAAATAGTAGGTAGTTTTCAATCCCTTCTTCCATGCATAGAAATACATCGAACTAAGTTGGCCAATGTCCGGGCTCTCGATAAACAGGTTTAGCGACTGGCTTTGATCAATGTAGGCACCACGATCGGCAGCCATGTCAATCAGCGAGCGCATCGGAGTTTCCCACGCCGTCCTATAGAGCAAGCTCATTTCTTGTCCTACGTTAAGATCCCGGACGGAACCGTCTGCATGCTTCAGTTTCGCGCGGGTATCTTCGTTCCACAGATCACGCTCTTTTAAGTCCGCCACCAAGTATTTGTTGATTTGCAGAAAGTCACCGGACAGAGTTTCTCGCTTAAATACGTTGGAAACTTGGGGCTCTATGCATTCAAAACAGCCGGCAATCGAGGCGATTGTGGCCGTAGGAGCAATCGCGAGCAGCAGCGAGTTTCGCAATCCGACTTTTTGGATTCTCTCGCGTAGCTCTCTCCAGCGCTTCGAATTGCTCGGGCTTACGTCCCATGCATCAAATTGCAATTCACCGCGACTCGCTCGGGTCTCATCAAATGCTGGATGAGGACCCTCCGATTCGGCCAAATCAGAGGAAGCGCATAGAGCGAAGAAATAGATTTCTTCTGATATCTTCTTAGAGAGAGAACGTGCCTCGTCCGAGTCAAACGCGATATGCATTTGAAAGAATACATCCTGCAATCCCATAATTCCGAGCCCAACGGGACGCCATCGATTGTTGGAGGTAGAGGTGCTTTCAATGGGATAGTAGTTGAGGTCGATCACTCGATCGAGATGAATGATCGCGGTTTGAACTGTCTGAGACAATTTCGCAAAATCAAACAACACTTGGCCATTGGCATCGACAGTGGTGTGATGAGCAAGATTGATTGAACCGAGATTGCATACTGCGGACTCTTCAGACGAACTTACTTCCAATATTTCGGTACAAAGGTTACTCAAATGCACAGTTCGTCCCGGTAGTGCGGTTTGGTTGCAAGCTAGATTGCTCTTGTCTTTGAAAGTCATCCAGCCATTCCCAGTTTCGGCGAGGGTCCGCATCATGCGGGAGTAGAGAGTTCGTGCGGGCAAAACCTTTTTCGCCAAGCCCTCGCTCTCGGCCTTTTCGTAGGCTTGCTGAAACTCCTGTCCGTACAAATCGGGCAAGCAGGGCACATCACGTGGGTCGAAGAGACTCCAGCTCTCATCTGCCTCGACGCGCTGCATGAATAGATCGGAGACCCAGTTTGCCAAATTGAGATTGTGCGTCCGGCTGGCGTGATCACCAGTGTTGTTTCTAAGCTCCAGAAACTCTTCGACGTCGGCGTGCCAGTTTTCGAGATACACACAGCAGGCGCCCTTGCGCCTACCACCCTGATTTACCGCAGCAACAGATGAATCTAGTGTTTTGAGCCATGGAACGATTCCGCTTGAGAAGCCGTTGGTGCTCTCGATAAGCGATCCGCGTGAGCGAATGCGATGAAAGGCGAGACCTATTCCGCCGGAGAACTTGGACAGCATGGCAATGTCTTTGTACCGGTCGTAGATGCTTTCTAGGTGATCTTCTGGGGAGTCCAAAAGAAAGCAACTCGAGAGTTGCTCGTGGGTGGTTCCCGCGTTGAAGAGAGTTGGAGAACTCGGCAGATAGTCGAGCGACGAGAGTGTTGAGTAGAGCGATAGTGCTTCCTGTACGGAGTGGCTCAACGCGCATGCAACTCGCAAGAAAAACTGCTGTGGTGTTTCTACAACCTTTCGCGATTTGGGATGCCTGAGCAGGTAGCGGTCGTATACGGTTCGAATTCCCAGGTACTGAAAATTCTGATCCCGTGTTTCCACGATGGCATCGTTGAGTTTTCGAGCGTTGGTAGAGACGAAATCGTGTACTCGCTGATTGACGATGCCCTGAGAGTAGGAAGCAGAAATACTCTGAGAAAAAGCGTATATCCCCTGACCGTTAACTTCTTTGGAAATCGTCGTTGCGAGTAGCCTGGCAGCCAGTAGGGAGTATTGTGGCTCCTCAAAAATCAAGCCCGCAGCAGTTTGGATAGAGAGCTGATCGAGCTCCATTGTTGTCGCCCCGTCATACAGCCCGCTGATGGTTTTTGTGGCGACGCGCATTGGATCTACTTCGGACAATCCTTTGCAGGAGCGGCTGACAGCGCGGACAATTTTGTTTAGGTCGACAAACTCTTGTTCGCCATTCCTCTTGGTAACTCGCATCCGACTTTGTGGCGCAGATTCGTCATGCGCCGCTATTGCGATCGGTATTCCTTGTGGCGCGATGCCGGTACTGGATGGTTGTGGTTGTGCTTCATTCTGCATAGATCAATTTCCCTAGAAATAGTGGTGGCACTCGGGAAATAGATCGCTAGCAAATGCGCATCACCATTGATGCCATTTTCTTTGCGAACCTATTCACCTCCCTCGAAGCCGCCAGGTCTATCAACGTCTATGTGTTTATTATTGGGACGTTGAGCGCTGGCAGGTCTTCGGGCTTATGAGCGATTCACTGAGTCCAATCGAATTGGCTCGATGCGTATCTACTGTCCACTGCTTCCCAAAGTATTCGGCTTGATGAATATTCATGTTGCGTCGCTTCAGTGCAGGTTGTGGATGTCGTTCTCAAATACCGCTGCGGGGCAGTCCCGGATTCAAACCGGGTTCCCTTTTCAACCCAAGCAAGTCGCTTGGATAACCAGTGCGAGCGCAACATATAGTGGTTGAGAGTTTGGCGCAACACTACACAGCGGGTATTTATCCTGTTGGTATCTTCACTACCCGTCGGCGCTACGCTGTCTGTAGGGTGATGCGTCGTCGTCGCCAGGCGAGTAGTGCTAGGGCTAGCAGAATTAGGGCGGTCGATAAGGCTGACTGGATATCCCCATCCTTTAGAGAAAAGGTCGTGCTTTCAGGCTGAATCTCCTGGAAGCATTCACTGCCGTCGACGCTGGTGGTCGCCACAATGTCTTGGGATATGTCTGATGCATCTTCTGAACGGATCAGTATCAAGTCCTCGTCGAGGTGGTCCACTAACATCCGAGTTCGCAGTCGGGTGACAAAGGGGAAGTGCATGTTAGCAGCCAGTATTGCCGCTTCTCTGGGAACTTCCTCTTGCAGAAGAGTTTGCAATTCACTTCCGTCCAGTACTTGCGCGTATTCAGTGACCCAAGCACGTCCCCCTTCTTCGAGGATCTTGCGGTCTAAGGATTCTTCGTAGCCAAAGCTTTCGGACTGAGGATCCCACACCACATCGTCACCACTCATCGTGAAGTTTGCATAGTTCGAAGCTTCGTGGCGCTGGTCGGCAACGATCCAAAGGGCCATTTCGACCACTCCTGACGCGCCTAAGGCGATCATGCGCAGTGGGAATTGGCCCATGAAGCCCTTGAAGCGGATGCGAACAGGTTGCATCGCGCTAACCCCGAATCCGGGGCGAAGACGCAGTATCAAAAAGCTACTCTTCTGCGCCACATAGTAGTCGATAATCGGCAAATTGTTGTCCGGAAATGCGTAGCCATTCACGCTCAGCCAAGCGAGAAGAGATGTAGAGTTGTCTGACCCGATGACGACGGTTTCGTAGGGGCCAACCATCTCGTGCTTATAAACCTCAACCTCTGCGGCCAGCGCTTTGAAGTCCGGGAGCGAACCACATCCACCTCCACATCCGCCAGCGTCAGCACAGAGCGGCGAGAAAATCCGCGGCGTCGTTGCCCGGTCCATAACATCGATGAAGTCCGCATCAGCAAGCTCAACGATTGTGTCCGGAGACGGAACCGGCAATATCCACGCGAATTCGTCCGGTTCTCCTGAATACGTAAACTGGTCCCAAAGAATCGTCTCTTCGATACCGAGCTTAATCACCATTCGGTGGCTATTGACCGCGGTGAAGGCCCCCGTAGGTGCAACACATCCACCACAAGCCTCGGCTTTGGTCGGACGGATCGTTAGTAAGAAGATGGCGATGGCTAGGGCGATTACGATGGAAGTTTTCATCTGCATTTCTCCATCACAATTTATAGACTGTTATGGGGTACGACAATGTCTTCCGAATAACACCGAGCCACATTTGATCACATAACTGCGAACTCTAGTCTCCCGTTTGGTTTGGATAGTCAAGACCAACGAAGGTATTGACATTCTGAAAGCTGGCAGCTCCGACTTGTAGGACAGGCAAACGGGCGAAATGCGTGGCGCCAAGTGCGCTGGACATTCCCGAGCAATCTCTGCTTAATTGGCAACAATTGCCTAATCTGCAAGAATAGTTCGAACTAGGCGGAAGCCAACACTATCGTTGTGGCAACTGGGGCGGCCAAAGTTGCGGTGTGCAAGTCTGCAACCTCTCGCGTTAAACGTCCATCCACCACCACGATAGACACGGTTTTCAAAGCCCGCTGGTCCTTTGGGATCTACTTGGTCGGCACTGCTATAGCTGTCAGCCTTGTCCCAGACCCACTCTCCGACGTTTCCGTCGGTTTCATACAATCCCCAGTCGTTTGGCTCATGCTCCAGCGTTTCATTGCTTGTGTAGCCTCCTGGCGCGCCACTACTTCTGCAAGAGACCGCATCAATATCTCTATCACCGTCACAGAGAGCATCGCCACTCCCAGTGTCGCCTGCTCGTGCCGCGTACTCCCACTCCGCTTCAGTAGGCAAACGGTAGCCTTCGCAGCTGAACTCAAACGTGATTGTTGCCGGACAGAAGTAGGAGAACGTTGCTCCACTTCCGACGAAGCCAGGCGTGCCATCGCATGCGCTTAGATCATAGCAGGGGACCAACCCCTTTGCCTCGGACAGGGCATTCGCGTAAAAGAGGGCGTCATTCCATGAGACCCTGGCGACTGGGTGATCATCATCGCGAATGGTCGGCGGATCTTCCGTGATGAGCTTCCTCCACTCGCCTTGGGACAGCTCGCTAGCCATCATCATGAAGGGGCGCGTTATGGTGACCATGTGTTGACGCTCGCTAGAATCGTGTCCCGGCTCGTTGTCAGGGGACCCCATCGCGAAGGTACCAGCTGGAATCAGTACTTCTTCAAAATTTGCAACGCTACCGCCATCGGTGAAGCCGGCATCGCTGCTTGATGCATCTTGTGAAATGCCGCCATCAACGGTTGCTCCCTTCGAGCCGCTATCGCATGCAATGGAAAGGGCCCAAACCAACGCTAGACTGATACTTGTGTTCTTGTAATTCATATCGCTTCCACCTTCTCCTATCGAACTCGATAGAGGGTGCGTCCGACGATGTTTAAGGGAGAATCAGTATCTTCCGTCAGATCGATGAGCTCCACGAGTACAGAATCGTCCTCCAATATGAAGAGCCGCGTTGCTAGGCTGCCTTGCGAAGACGATCCCAGGCTAATGCCTCCTCGGGTTCTGCCGAGCGCATCAATGCGAATCAAGAACGCATCGACGTCGCCGGTACTGGTCAGGGTAGAGTCACCAAGATCCATAGTGCCCTCAAACTCACCTGTTAGGAAAATCTCTTCGTCGCTTCCAATCACAAGCCCTCGAACTCGTGTCCTGGCAGCATCGGTCCCGAATGTTTTGGCCCACTCAATCTCGCCCTTTTGTGAGATCTTCAGGACAAACACGGACTCACCACCGTCAGGGTTCTGCAAGACACTAGCATCGGGCAGGAATAGAGAATCGAGGAAGCTACCGGCCACGATCAGACCATCGTCACCCGTCGCGCGAGCATACACCGGAAGACCACTCACTCCTGTTCCAAACGGCCTAGCCCAAAGCGCATTGCTTAGGCCCTTATTCGCGTGCAGCACGAATAGAGCGTTACCTCCGCTTGGTGGCAGCATGCTCTCGCCCTCATCGAGTCCCAAGTCTAGTGAGCCCTCATAGGTCCCGACCACAAAGACATTCGCTTCGCCCGAGGGTTCGACGGCCCAGCCAATCTGATTGCCGGACAGGTCGGGAGCCACAGCCTCAACGACGGCGCCGTCAGCACCAAGATTGATCATAAACAGATTTTTGGACGACTCATCCGTGTTCTTGATTTCAAAGGCTCCGTTGACACCCGTCACAGAAATGTCCTTCTTGAAGGAGCCAACAATAATCTGCCTGTCGTCGAAGGCATAACCAGATTGTATGAGTGTATCGGGGAGCACCGATGTCGTGTTGGTTGTATAGGTCAACGTGACGACCGAGGTTGGGGCCTGCGCAGCACTGGGAGTCGCGCTGTACTGGGAGGCGAAGGCGCCAGCGGTCGTACCGGGCGGCTCCACACTGCAACCCGCAAAAACAGCGGTCGGACAAAAGGACTCACGCCCCGCAAAAATGCCCACGACACTGTGGGCCCCGTCATGGGGCCTGTGCCTCAAGATGGTGGGCGTGCCGACGTCACCGAAGCGCTCGAGGGAGACTGGCATACCGTCACTTGGATTGAGACTCATGAATCCCAGGTCCGCCGTGCCACTGGGTGTTGACGGAACAGATGCTACCGTCATTTCCCCACGGAGCTCGCCCACAAGTTTGATGGTTGTGCCCTCCTCCACAACACCCGCAGTGTGATAGGGCTCAGTGATACTTTTCCACTCGATGGTCGCTTCCCATGGAAGGATGGGTCCTGCATCGGCGGCAGGAGGAGCGGCATCTTCAGAGGCAGAGGTAGGGTCGGCCTCGTGGAAGAGTAAAGAGCACCCCGCAAGTAAGGACGCACTGGCGAAACACGAGCGAAAGAGCACCGACTTCAAATTGGGCAACATTGAGAACTCAATTATAGCGGATGCAGAACTTGGAGCATAGCCCATTTTGGCAACTATGACGTCCACAGAAGGTCGCAAGGCTCGACTTCGCGAACGGGCTCAATCTCCAGCGCACATTTGCCTACGATTATGACTCAAGACATCAGCTGATTGCGGCATCAGGCAATCTAGGTGGGTACGACGCAATTTCAGTATTTAAAATGCTGGCGAGCCCAGAGCGCATTTGACCTTGGCCTATAGCGATGAGATGGCGCGTTATACAGAACTGGCGGTTTCACAATGACCAGCCTTCTCGATGGTAACGTCGATGTGCAGACGTCCTGTGCACTATCACAAGACTTGGTGGCAGGTACTCCGCCGAGCCCCTATGGTACCGCTGTTTGCGATACCGACGATACCGACCCCGACGATACCGACCCAGTCGACATGTCCGAGAACGGTGGGTGTTCAACCGGTTCCGGCAGTACGTCCGGGGCGCTTCTCGCAATTATCACCGGACTGCTCCTCTTTGTCCGGCGAAAAATCTGGATGGCGTAAATTACTCGGTCGGATTGGGCGCGGAATCTGCTGGCGGTTCGCATTGATTGGCGATCAGTTGATAGAATAGGATTTCACCTCGATCGACGATTTGAATCTGCCAATTCGTCCGTCGCTCAATACAACACAGTGCCTCAGGTGTCTTGGCGCACAGCCCGTCGTTGCATTTTGAACTAGAGTTGCCAATAGAAACCGAAGCCAAGGCATCCTTGGGCGCACCGAGCGCTACTGCGGCTTGGCGAATCTCGCCAATCGGGCACGGATTCTCCAGTTTGGCCTGGTCGCAGCTTCCATCCATTTTTGTCAGCAGCGCTCGGAGTTGGGAGTGTTGCCGATTGATATCTGGCAAGCCGGCTAACCCCATCATGTCTGGTAGCGGGAATTGAGTCGGTGGTTGATTGGCGGAATGAATCCGCATTCCGTGTTGGTCAACAATAATGTCGACATAGCAGGAACGAGTGTCCGGCTCTACAACATCAGGTGGCCTAGTTCCCAGCGGTGCCGTACTTGGTGGCTCGACGCTGTCCGGTAGTGGAGGCCTTTTGACAACGTAGCGGTATGTCACATCTCCATACTCGAGATGACTCAAGCCCTGCTCGTCGACCGCAGTGGCTTGGATCCGGACAAGATAGGGCGTGCCAATTACATCGTCTCCGAAGTGCGTACTTGCCAGTGTGCTAGCCTGAGATAGGCCCGCAGTGACGTCAAATTCCGTTATAGCTACCATGGGTACCGCTTCCACAGCTTGCACAGCGAAGGCTTGCTCATCATACACCTGCTCTGCATACTCATAGGAAGTGTCGTTACGAGGGGCTTCGCTCACTAAAAAATACAAGCCTCCTCCCAAGACGAGCAGGAGAACACTTGCATATACCGGCAGTAGTCCAGTATTTGCCTTCCTCCGTACTGCTGCTGGCGGAACTGGAGCAGGCGCAGGTGTATTTACACCAGCCTCCTCTCGCTCTTGCTCTTCCCGCAGCCCAGCAAGCTCTTGCAGTGATGCAGCTAGCGTTCTCTCGAGCTCGGCTAAATAGGTCGCATCATCCTCTCTCGACTCGCGCTCGTCCGCCAGGGATTTCATGGCGGCATCGGCACGGGCTTGCGCAGCGGCTAGGTTGTCACGGTAGCTCATGGCCTGAGGGTAGCAGGTTTTCAACGTTTAGCTGGGGCCGGACTCATGAAGGTTATTCCATTTATTCCGAGGTCACCAATAGGCAGCTCACCCGCGGTTGTCCGAACGAAAGCTGTCCGGCTCTCCCTCGGAGTGTTCCCCCCTATATCAGACTTGTCCGCTAGCCGCTCGGTGGCACACAGGCTTTGATACTGCTGTTTTGCATATCGACAAAAGTGATGTTCGCAGAACAATTCGCCTCATTGTCCGCGCTGCGATTCTCGTTGCATTCCGCTTTGTCAACACAGGTTCGAAAACAGTAGTTGGTACCGTCGGTATGGGCAACACACGCCGAGTTTTCAGGACATTCAGCGTCGGCAGTGCAGTCGATGATCCCACAATAGCCGC
>JAESTW010000290.1 GCA_016763395.1 Kofleriaceae bacterium | reverse complement strand
TCGGCTTTCGCGTGTTTTTGTACACCGAGTTTGACACGATAAAGGACTTGGTCAAATCCTTCACCGAAGCTGCCAGTGACAAACAAGCATACCCCGGTGCGGCGGCGCTTCTGCGCTCTCTTCGGCAAACTAGCAATCATCGAATTTGTATTCTCTCTGGTAGCCCCTCGCAGATGCGGACAGTGCTGACGGCAAAGCTCGCTCTAGATGGCATCGAGTTTGACGAATTTATTCTTAAGAATAACTTGCACAATCTAATGCGCCTTCGCTTTCGTGCCTTGAGATCCCAAGTTCCCTACAAACTCGCCGCTCTACTGGAGAGCCGAGGCGGTATCATTGGAGATGCCTCTGAAACACTCTTTGGCGACGACTCCGAGGCCGACGGCGCTATCTACTCTCTGTACGGAGATATTATGGCCGGAACCATTGATTCCGATGAGCTGCGCCGGACCCTCGAAGCCGCCCGCGCCTATCCCGATCAAATCAAACGCACAATGGCGCTAGCCGAACACGTACACGGCACTCAGGATTGCGTTCAGCGTATTCTTATTCATCTGGACAAACGCTCGCCGACCGACCGATTTAGCCACTTTGGCAAGCGGCTCGTACCGATTCACAATTACTTGCAAGCAGCGCTCATCATGTATCAAGACGAGCTCATCAGCTGTGATCAGGTACTTTTCGTCATCAGCGAAATGCTTGCCAGCGATGAGTACGAAGTCGACACTCTCGCCAACTCCTTGCAAGATCTACTGGTGCGCGGACGCCTGCAAGCGAGCTGTTGCGATACACTCATTGAGGAAATCCGCGTCTCCGCACGTGGCGCAGCCAGTAAAGAGCAGGAGCGAACACTCGAATCAATTGCGAATCGCTTTGCCCACAGAGCGTCCGAACTTGGCTCTTCTCCCCCTCTAGAATGGCCGGACGAAAACCCAAATCTCGACTACGTGAAGCTTATCGACCACGAGCACAATCGAAAGCGCAGCGAGTCGCGTTAAGCCTATTTCTCCTATGCTGCTCTCGAATGCACCAATACCCGTGCGAGCGCGGAAAATCGTTGTGCCAATAAGGTGAATCCGATGAGGAGGCGGGGCATGATGTGCAAATGCCGATGTCTCTACAAGAGTGGCCACAAATAGAAACGATTCGTCCCCGCATAGTCTTTGAGGCGCTGGAGCGGAAGTTTCCAGATGTACCTCAGAAGTTTAGCGTGGCCATTCCGCCCAGTGGAATTGGTGGGCTACTACTGCTGGAGAGTTCAATTCTCGTCGCTTTCTTGAGGCTGTTGGATGCCCAGCGCATTTTTGAATTTGGCACCTTCTTGGGCGCAACTGCAGTGCTCTTGGCCGAGAATAGCGATGCGTCGGCTCGTGTGTGTTCTCTCGATTTGAAGCGCGACTCGCTACAGCTCTCGCTCTCGGACAATCCAGATCTGCAGGACGCCGAGGAGAACGATGAATTCTTGCGAGGTGAATACAAAACACAAGGACCGCACTTCGTGAGCAAGTCGGAACCCAAGACTCGTTCGAAGATCAAACTTGTCGAAGCCAATAGCAATGACTACGAGATCGCCGAGGACGAGCGCGGTGTCTATGACCTTGTGTTTATCGACGGCGGACACGATTGGGCGACCATCGAAAACGATACAAAGAAAGCGTTGTTGCTAGCCAAAGAAGATGCTGTGATTCTCTGGCACGATTTCACCTCAGAGATTCACACCGAGGTCACCAGCTATCTAGGTGAATTCAGCAAGACAACTCCCGTGATTCATATCGGTAGCACGATGCTCGGATTGCATTTGCGTGGTCGATGCGCATCGCTTCTGTCCCCGAGTGCTTGATTGGACAGAATTGACAACGAGCGCTGGTACCGGACGCCTCTGGACAAAAGCACGCTGGATTCTCTGAACCAAGCCAACAGTGTCCGGGGTGGAATGCGTTTATTGGGCCACCTCACGTTGTTGTTATTCACCGGAACAGCCTTGCTCCTGACACTGCGCTCCCATTGCTGGCCATTGGCAGTGCTGAGTTTTCTAGTACATGCAGTGGCTGTCAATTTTCTCGGATACACCGGTGCTGGGCATGAGTTCTTTCATGGCAGCGTATTTCGCTCCAAAGCGCTCAACCGAATGTGCTTTCGCTTATGCTCCATTTTTACGTGGAACAATTGGGCCTACTTCGCTCTTACCCATACCAGACATCATGCAATCACATCGTTACCGGGCGATCCTGAAGTCTGCCAATACCGAAGACTGTCGGTTGCCAGTGTCATTCCGCTGGTGTTCTTTGACGGGATGAAGATGCTGAGAATTATCCGAATCTTATTGATCAACGCCATGGGCGTGATTCCCGGACATGCAGGGATCGATTTACGAGGTGAGCGAAAGGCTCCAGCCCGTCGTCGACTGTTTCGGGCCGCAAGAACAATCGTGTTGGTACACGCATTGATTATTGCCGTCTCGCTTTTCACTGGCCACTGGCCACTAGTCTTCGTGGTGTCGCTTGCTCCCTTTGGGGCCACTTGGCTTTCGCATGTTCTAGCTGCCGGACAGCACGTCGGACTCGCGCGAGACGTCAAAGACTATCGTCGCAGTTCGCGGACAATCGCGCTCTCGCCCCTCTTGTCCTTCTTGTACTGGAATATGAATTTTCATATTGAGCACCATATGTATCCGGGAGTTCCCTGCTACAACTTGCCCAAGTTACAGCGAGAAATCTGCCACGATTTACCCGAGCCAACTCAAGGCTTGGCAGCTCTACTCGATGAGCTGCACTCGTAATTTTGCGGCAGGTTGCCGGTGTAGTCCATTCCGGCCGAGGACAGCCAGCTAGGACAGCTCTTCGCCAACGATGCGTTTCACAAGTGATGCCTCAGCAACACCTTTGTGTGCTTTCATCACCATTCCGACAATCCGTCCGGCCATATTCGCGCTGACTTCGCCCATTCCGGCAATGGCCTCCTTCACCGCAACGCGCACATCTGCCTCGCTCATCGGCTGAGGCAAGAACTGCTTGCAAAACTCAATATCGTGGTTGAGTTCAGCAATTGGCTCCAACCCCTTCTCGCCTGCCTTCTCAAATTCAACCCGCGCCTTTTCCAGTGATTTTTTGTAGGCAGCGATTATCTCTAGGCAATGAGCATCAGTGATATCACCGGTAAATCCCTTGGATGTGCGCTTCTCGCCGATCTTGCTTCGGAGCATTTTGACAACGTTCGCGGTAGGCGCATCTTTGGCCTTCATTGCCGCGATCAACTTGGTTTTTAGATCTGCTTCGATAGACATAGCCGCAGCCTACGCCGAGCTATGTCTAGCTGCAATCTACCCGACGCTTTTCGTACAGCCCCTTTTTACGCGCCGGTGTACTCGCCAGATGGCTTGCGTGTCTCCGGCTTACGCTGCGGCTTGGGCTTGGGCAGCTTGGGCGGCTTGGGCGGCTTGGGCGGCTTGAGCTTCTCGGCGCTCTTGTTTGGCTTGGCGACGCTCTCGTTTAGCTTGGCGACGCTCTCGGTCACGCTTTTCTCGCTCCGTTCCCACATAGGGCTCACGAGTTCCCATGATGTGATCCATCCACGGACGGACAACGCCCCAATTGGAATCCTGATTCGGGCCCATATGGTGGTCGTAGTGCCAGGGAAGATGCTCTCGGGCCCATTCCGGGTCTTCGTGTGAGCGTCGGTGTTTTACGTAGTACTCGCCCAGGCAGTACAAGAGCGTGCCTGTGTAGAAGGGCGCAATGGGAGCTAGGGGAAGTACGCTAACGCCTGCCGCCACCAAGGCGATAAGCTCTTTTCCTTGGGCGTGAAGTCCAAAGGGGGAGCGCTCATAAGTCTCATCACGCATTTCATTTTTCCGAGAATTGCCGTGATGTTCGTGCCAGTGAAACGCCCAAATACTCTTCTTGTCACGGCCAATTTTGTGCAAAACGTGTTTGTGAAAAATCCACTCAGCGGCATTGGCGACGAAGAGTCCTACGGGAATTCCTATCATGATCGTTGTCCTTATTTTTCTTGTTGAGTTAGTGGGCTACTTCGATATAATGACTCATTGGTCACCTTTTGTGAATGGCTATCTGCTATCAATTGTATCCACCTGAAACTAATGCCTATTTCTAAAAGCCCCAAAGCCCTTCCCAGCCACAGACCAGGCAAAAGCGGAGGAAAACGCGACGAAAACCGCAAACGCCAAGTCGCCAAGCTCGGTAAAGCGGGCCTCGTACTCTTTTGTGAGCGAGGGCTTGAAGCTGTCAGCGTCGACGATATCGTGCGCAAAGCCAAAGTGGCCAAGGGCAGTTTCTATCGGTATTTCTCGGACAAGTCTGAGTTGGTCGAGGCGCTTTTCTCCCCTTTTCACTCGCAAATTCAAGTTGCCCTCGACCTCGCACAATCACAGACAAGCACGCTTCGATCGCCGGCGGACTTAACTCGAGTGTACGGTGGCCTCGCCAGCACGATCGCTGTCTTGGTAAGTAACAACCCAGAGGTCTTGCAACTCTACCTGCAAGAAAACCGAGGCCCGGACATCGCAGCTCGGCGCCCGATTCTGAATTTGAGCAAAATCATCGACGATGCTGGCTGGCAAATGACGCTCGTCGCACAAAAGCACGGTCTACTGCGAAGTAGTTACAACGCCAAGCTGGGAAGCCTGTCCAGCATTGGTTCTATCGAGCGATTGCTCTTGGCCTACCGGAGACAGGAAACCGACCTCAGTGCCGCAGAGATGTCATCTGCTGTCATAGAGATTATCTTAGACGGCGTGCGTTAGTCGTCTATTGCCCCTTCGCTCTTCGATGGGCCTACGTTCTCACGCCACTGGGACACCGTTTCCTCTTGCAGCGCTAAAATTCCGCCTACGCTCTTTGCCCGCATGCGAGCGAAGCGGCTACTAGCTTGCTGATAATACCCAATCAACTCATTGAGAAAATCCCCATCAACCTCATCCAAAACCAGAAGTTGAGATAGCTCCTCAAGGTCTGCAGAATTGCAGCCCTCAAACACAAACTCACTCAGTTTCCGTCCATCCTCAAAGGAGGCCATTGTGGGAATGGCCCATTCCTCACTTCTTGTCCGAACTTCGTTCAGGCAATCAATCATCTTCTCTAGCCCAATTTTGGCCATTGCCCACTCTGTACGCTCAATCTCCTCCTGTCCGACGATATTCATCACGTCTTGCAGGGTATCCTCTTCGTCTTCCAAACTAG
>JAESTW010000289.1 GCA_016763395.1 Kofleriaceae bacterium | reverse complement strand
GATCTCTACGTGGCCAACGATTTTGGTGCCAATGCGATGTATCGGAACCTCGGCAATGGCCGTTTCGAAAGTGTAGCGGAAAAGCTGCACACCGCAGATAGGGGAAGTGGCATGAATGTGGCGGTGAGTGACGTCAACGGCGACGGCAAGTGGGACTTGTACGTGACCAATATCGACATGTTTTCGAAGAACATCAAGGTGGTCTTTCCCACAGACGATTCGACTATCGATATCAGTGAATCTCTTACGAAATCATTTCAGTATCTCAGTGGCAATCAATTCTACGTCAGCACAGCGGAAGGTGGCTTTAGCTCCGAGGAGTCTCAGCGCTTTGAGCCGAGAAATCGTGGCTGGGGCTGGGACGCGGCTTTCTTTGACGTCGACAATGACGGCGATAAAGACCTGTATCTGACCAATGGTTGGGTTCAGGGCTCGTATGCGGGCGGACAAAAGAACCAGCTCTACCTCAATGGCGATGGCTACTTTTATGCGGGGCCAGAAGACCAAGACTACGCCTTTGCTGGCAACAGCCGCAGTGCAGCGCTACTCGATTTCGACAATGATGGTGATCTAGATATCGTCGTCAATAACTTCCGCCAGCCTCCGAGACTTCTGGAAAACGTGCAGCATAGCGGCAATCGCTGGCTGCGAATCGCGCTCAAAGGCAAGGGGAATAACCCTTACGCAATTGGTGCCAAAGTGGAGATACGATTCGATGGCAAGACCGTATTGCGGCAGGTAGCTGGCGGTAGAGGCTATCTTAGCCAGGATTCGTCCACCCTTTCGATAGGGTTAGGCAAGGCCAAACTCGCCGACCTAAAAGTCTTTTGGCCAGACGGTTCCACAAGTGAGCACAAAGGGCTAAGGTCCGACGCTCTTCACCGCATCGAGCAGTAGATACTATGCACGGACACTTTTGGACCATCGCCCCACACTTTGTTGACACCGTTTTTACGCCCAAGACCCCCGGCATCTCTTGGACGACTACGGTTTCTGATTCTCGCTACTCCTCTGTCGAACTCTCCGGTTTTCTAGACGAAGTTGAGGGCGCGAATGCGATTGTTCTCATCGTACACGGTATGTGCAGTACCGCTGAGGTTCCGTATGTGATCATGGCCGGACGAGATGCGCGCAAAGTCGGACTGTCTTCCTTGCGTCTCAACCTGCGAGGGGCAGACCGTTGCGGACAAGACATTTACCATGCGGGATTAGTTGAAGATATTGAGGCGACAATCGCCAGTGCGGAAGTGCAAAAGTACGAGACTGTCTATGTCTTGGGATTCTCCCTAGGTGGTCACGTTGCGATGCGATATGGGCTAAACCCGGGACCGAAGGTTCGTCGTATTGTGTCCTTGTGCGCACCACTTGATCTGAGCGCCTCGTGTCAACATATCGATAAACTCAGGCAACGAGTGTATCGGCGGCACCTGATGACTGGTTTGAAGGAATGCGCTCGTGCGTCCGAATTGCATCGAGAGATGGAACTCTCTCATGTAGGGATTGAGTCGATCCGGACAATGCGGGAGTGGGATTCGCGCGTTGTTGCTCCGCGCTTTGGTTTTCGCAACGCGGAGGACTACTACCAGCAAATGAGTATGGGGCCGAGACTCGCGGATATGAGGGTTCCAGCACTCTTGGTCTTTGCCGAAAAGGACCCGATGGTTGCTGCTCAGCATATACGGCCCTCACTGCGGGGTATCAACGATCAAACGGAAGTGCGTTGGTTGTCCGGTGGACACGTCTGTTTTCCTGCCAAGCTCAAAGCCGTCGAGAGCGCAATGCATTGGTTGACTGAGTAGTAGAGTGCTCCACATCGTGCTAGAACTGCCGGACGACAGTGCCAATGATATTGGCGAAATCGACAGAGCCAAAGTGGCGGCTGTCGGTACCTTCGGTGGGGTTGTCGCTGCTCAGATACGCGGCGCTATCGCCACGCGAACGTACCCGTTTGATAATAATGTTCCGATTCTCCGGGTGCCTGGCAACAACCAGGCTACCAATCTCCGGCGCTTTGCCGTGAGTGAATCGGACAAGGACGAGATCTTCGTCGCTCAGTGTGGGGCACATGCTGCGCCCCTTCACTCGAAAGAGCTTTCTCCGCCCAAGTCCCCAGGCAATGAGGTCTCGGCTCAGAGAAAGTATCACGGTCAAGCCTTAGCCAGCAAGAACCCAAGCGACTTCGCGTCCCTTGGTGCTCCAGAAGATGTTGTGAATCTTCTCGATAGCTTCCATAAGCTCGTCAGCGTGCTCTGGGCTTACTTCTACCTTGCAGGCAGAGCAGAGTTTTGCAACTTCCCAAAAGATAGTGTGAAGCTCTGGGTGCTTCTCTAGGTGTGGTGGCTTGAAGTAGTCAGTCCACAGAACCAAGAGCTCGTGCTTGGTCAGTTCCGCTTGTTCTTCCTTGATGGAGGTGTAGCGGCTGAGTGTGGCGTGGTAGCGAGCAACAGCGCCAGCGTCAGATGCGTCCGGAAGTGGCAGCGCCAAAATCTTCTTGGTCATCGAGCGAACTGCTTCAGCACAAACGCGAGCCGAGGCTGGATCGTAGATGCCGCAAGGACCATCGCAGTGAGCGGAGGCTTCAGCGATCTTCGGGGACAGTGTGTTGATGAGTTTTTTAATCATTCGTTCTGATTCTCCGGTACTATTTGTTGTTTAGGGAATTCTCTGAGCGCGTCATGCGGACGCGGTTCACAAGGAATCCACCGAGAAGAACTGCTGCGCCGATAGCGGCAGCGGCAATAAGGTGATGATGAGAGCTCATTCCAGCGTGGGAATGGCCAGGATGTGCGCTTGCAATAGAAGGCACAAGGAGAGCAGCGGCAAATGCCAAACGGTTCATGGTTTCGTTCCTTTAAGGGGTCGTTAGAAATGGCGAGTGGATACAGTGAGTACCACTCGCGATAGTGCAGATCATTGACATCAAACAATGTAGTGTCAAGGGATGCCCCTTTGTGCTTTGTAGAAGAATTGACCTACATGCGCACGCAAGTCATGGTCTAGGGAAGGCTCAGGATTGTCGCGAAAGGTGGGCCGCTACGTACTTACCAGCTGCCCGTATTGGCCATTGAGAGCCATGGCTCAGCAGGCTCGAGCGCGTCGCCCTTTTGCAAGAGTTCGACGGAAATGCCATCGGGCGAAAGCACGAAGGCCATGCGTCCGTCTCGCGGTGGCCGGGCGATAACAACACCGGCATCCATGAGCGACTGGCAAGTCTCATGAATATTGTCGACGCTGTACGCGAGGTGGCCAAAATTTCGCCCAGTAGAATACGCCTCGTCGTTGTCCCAGTTGTGGGTGAGTTCGATCTCGGGAGCGCCTTTCTCGGTGGCGAGAAAGACCAAGGTGAATCGACCTTTTTCAGAGTCGTGGCGTCGCGTCTCTTGCAGGCCGAGTTTGGTGCAAAAGAAGTCGAGGGCGGCGTCCAGATCACGGACGCGAATCATCGTGTGCAAGTAGTGCATCTGCTCGTTGTACGGGAAGGCAATTCACTTGTCCACGGCTATCGCTGGTGCCGTGCCGCGGGCCGATTCGAAATCGGCAGTTTTAGGGCATCGAATGGACCAGGGCGTAGAGCAGGGAGCGTCCAGGATCGGAGAGCGCTTTGTCCCAGTTGTCGCGTTGTACCCTGAGCTGTGTCAGCCAAGTTTCATCGCCAAAGAGTTCTGCAACAGCCAAGGCATCGGCGATTTTCCAAGGTATATTTAACGGCGAGGTCCCCACCGACATTCGGTTTCGAAAATTGTCCGCAGCGGGGGGAGTCTCTACCGAATAGGGCTCGTCAACTCCGTCTCTATGGACAAAGGCATTGGCCAGTTCAATGGAGCTTCGCTGTCCGAGAATACTCTCGCCATCTGCCTCCTCTTCGAAGATGTAGTTGGGATATTTCTCGTGCCTTTGTTTTGCAAGCTCGAGGTGAGTTCGTGCAGCGGCCAAATCTCCGGTCTTTCCGTATTCTACTGCCAAAAGCGTGTGCAGAGCCAGCATCTCCTCTGATAGGAAGCTGCGCATTTTTTCGTTCTGTATCGTTGCCAGTGCGTTCTCGAGCCTTTCTTCTGGTGACATCCTAGCTTCGCGTGCCAGCTTGTCCGCCATGTCCGGGGAGATCGTTCCGTCTATAAGACCAGCGATTGGATCGGGCCTGTCGGCTGGTGGCGGATCGGGGAGCAGTGCTTCAAACCCCAGGAGGGATTTCTCCGCTTGTTGGATGGAACGCTTATGAAAACCGAGTTGTGCATCGTACAATGCGATGTAGCCCCCGAGCGTTGGTCGCTCAACACGATCCTTGATAGTGGACGAATTGTAGACGCGACGAACTAGTCCAATTTGCTCCGGTGTTTCTACAATCTGGGGCTTAATTGTAGTTAGGTGTAGAATGGCGTTGAGCCTGTATCGTAAAGGCGAGAGCCGGTCGGCCTCGGTGAGAGCATAGCCCGTTTCAAGGAGCAGGAGTTTCCGAAGTTCGCTATCGCCTCTATATTTGAGTTTTCCTCCCAACTCCTCAAATGCTTCCAGTGCAGCGAAGCGCTTTTCGGGGGCGAGGAATGAAGCGAGCAGTAGCCGGCACCGTTTTCGATTGTCTCGGAGGGGCTGTAGTTTGTCCGACGTTGGCTCTTTCCCATAGAGGGAGGCGGCAGTGGCCAAACAGTGTAGGTCTCGCGCTTCTCCTCGAGGGTCTCTGTCGCCAGCCAGTGTGTCCGGTGCGTCTCGCGTTTTTCTAGCTTGTGCCTCTAGCTCCAAAACCCGAGCGGCCTCGTCGGTATTGCCGGCAAGCAAGTGCGTCATCGCAGCATCGCGCCATTCTATGATGTTGATAGCAGAACTCGCCTCGGTAGCGGACGTCCGGATCGTGGCATCGAGTATTAAATCGCTTACCGCCTGAAACTGTCCGAGCATGACGTAGGCGTCGTGACGCATTCGCACGTTTTTCTGACTAGGGTTACAGTTTTCTAAGAACTCTAATACCCACTTCGGATATCCTGCATGATAGGATAGGTTTGCAGCCGACTGACATCCATCGTCGAGCAGCTCAAGTTCTGCGAGCATGCGTACCCCAAAATCGTTTTGGTGATACGTCGAGCTAGTGGCGAAGTAGAGAGTGTTCAACGCGCCAGTTCGAGAAAAAGGAAGTGCAGCACGAACTTGCAGGAGGAGCGAAGGCGGGCGAGGAGTGTCGTCAACTGCATAGTCTTGCGACAATGATTTTGCGATTCTGCCCACGGTGAAGGAAGTGGCCAAAAATACCAGCGTGACCGCTAGCGAGTGAATGAGTGCTGTTTTGGGTGGCTTGAGCCGAGAAACGCCGGGGTTTTTTCGAAAGGGCCGCCATAGCGATAGGAATATCAGTAGCCCAAGCGCGACTTTCCACAGCAGAGCGCCATGGACAACTAGAAATGGAAGGGTTTCAATTTTCATAAAATGCGGTCTCTCTATTTTGACAAGACAACTTTGCGATTGAAAATCCACAGAAT
>JAESTW010000288.1 GCA_016763395.1 Kofleriaceae bacterium | reverse complement strand
CCAGCTAAAAATGTCGCCCAGTACGTCCATCATGTGTGTTCCCCGCGAGCTAGAGCCCGCTGGGTCTGAGCACTGGTGATGGCGACGGCTAGAATGATAACTGCCTGCAAAATATCGATAAGCTCTTTGGGAACAAAGGCGTTGACCGCCAAACCGCCGTGACTCAAGGTTCCCAATAGCAGTGCCGCAAAGACGATTCCAATGGGATTGTTACGGCCCAGAAGAGCCACGGCGATGCCCATAAAGCCCATACCGAGCCCCATGCCTTTCTCGTAGTAGTGTTTGTAGCCCAGCACGTAGTTTGCGCCCACAACTCCAGCAAGGGCGCCGGACATGGTCATGGCGATAACGATGCTGCGTCGGACGTTGACACCGGCATTCTCCGCTGCGCCCGGACTGTAGCCCACGGTCTTCAGTTCAAACCCCCGGCGTGTCCGGTCCATAAAGAACCAGAAGGCACCGGCCAGCGCCAACGCAATCACAAAACTCCAGTTGGCCGCGCTCTGCCCCAGCCCGAGAGTGGGAATCCACGCCGACGAAGTCACTTCCGCGGTGTGAGTGGTTTCGGACACAAAGAAAAAACGATTGCCTGCCCATAAAACGGCCGCGCCGGCGATCATGTTGAGCATGATGGTATTGATAACTTCGTGAGCGCCGGTATACGCACGCAGGGCGCCGGGCAGAGCGCCGAGAGCACCGCCGGCGCTGGCCGCCGCCAATATGCACAAAGGAACCGCGATGAGTCCAGGTGTGGCCTCAGGCAAGGCTGTCCCCAGGAGAGCGCAAGCAAAGCCGCCAACCAGAAGCTGCCCCTCGCAGCCGATATTGAAGAGCCCTGCCCGAAACGCCAGTGCCACAGAGAGTCCCGTGAGAATCAGCGGTGTCGTTTTAAAGAGCATCTGTCCGAAACCGTAGCTATCGCCCCAGGTCGACTTGAGAAGAACTCCATAGACTTGCGCGGGACTTTGGCCAAAGCTCAAGATGAGCAAGCTGCCCGCCGCCATGGCCACCAGTAGCGCCAAAACAACACCGTAGGCCTGAAGCATCATCTCTTGTTGGTGCCGTCTCACGATGCGTCCGCTTTGTTCGAGCTTGCCCCGGTCATCGCTGCGCCAATCTGTGCCCGTGCGTCTGGCGCTGAGAGTTCGCCCGAGTCCAGCCGAAGCGCAACTTCACCGCCGTAGAGCACAATTAGCCTGTCGGACAAACTCTGTAATTCTGAGAGTTCCGCCGAAAAGAGGAGAACCGCCAGACCGGCATCTCGAGCTGCTATCACCTGTTTGTGAATCAGTTCGATGGCGCCAATATCCACACCTTGAGTCGGTTGGGCACAAACCAGCAACGTCGTTCCCAGACGATTGAGTTCCCGCGCAATGACTATTTTCTGCTGATTGCCACCACTCATCTCCCCCGCTATTGCCGTCGGATCATCTGGCCGAATGTCGACTTCTTTGATCCGTGCCAAGGCCTCCTTCCGGCACGCCTCTTGGTGCATCACCACTCGTCCAGAAAACTTCGCATCGTGATGCCGTCCGAGTATCAGGTTTTCCTCGATCGAGTACTCGAGCACGATTGCCCGTGCGTGCCTGTCTTCGGGGATGTGGGCCATTCCCCGGCTATAGCGTTGGGCAACAGAGAGCCCGCCTATATCTTGTCCGCTCAACTTCAACATGCCCGACGTGGGTTTGCGCACCCCGACAATACACTCTTGCAGCTCGCTCTGGCCGTTGCCCTCAACTCCAGCCACACCCAGGATTTCGCCCGCTGCGAGTTCGAAGGAAACACCTTTGAGTGCTGGCAACCCCGCGTTCGAGGTAGCGCTGAGTCCACCGACCTCAAGCACAAGCTGCCCTGGTGAGGCCGCGCTCTTATCTACTTGTAGAAGCACTGAACGGCCAACCATCGACTGGGCAATGGACGCTACGGACGCGCCTTTGCCATCGATATGATCGACTACTTTGCCCCGGCGCATGACCGTAATGTCATCAGCGATTGCCACAACCTCGTCCAGCTTGTGGGTGATCATCACGACCGAGACTCCTTCGGACACAAGCTCGCGCAAGACCGTAAACAGCTGTTCCACCTCAAGTGGCGTGAGCACGGCAGTCGGTTCATCGAGAATCAGAATATCGCAACCCTGCCACAGGACCTTGAGTATCTCGGCGCGTTGCTGCTCGCCAACGCTGAGCTTCTCCACAATCGCCGTCGGGTCGACTGCCAGTCCGTATTTCTTGGACAACACTCGAAGCTCCTGGGAAGCCCTGGCCAAGTCGAGGATTCCGTGCCGGGTCGGTTCTCGTCCGAGCACGATATTCTCTACAACCGAGAGGGGCGGCACGAGCATAAAATGTTGATGCACCATGCCAACACCGCGATCAATTGCCAGCATTGGCGAGTGCTTTGTCCGGGGCATCTGAGTTCCCTTGAGAAAAACCTCGCCCTCATCCGCCCGAATCTGTCCGTACGCGATCTTCATCAGTGTTGACTTGCCAGCGCCGTTTTCTCCAACTACTGCGTGAACCGTGCCTTTGCGTACCTTTAGGCTTACTTTATCGTTTGCAATGGTCTTGCCAAAGCACCGACTCACGTTGCGAAGTTCGATAGCCAACTCACTCATTTGCTTGGCACCACGATCTCACCGGCGATGATGGCCCGGCGCAACTCCCCTACTCGCTCAATCATTTCCGGCGAAATGCGATCGCGGTTGTTGTCGTCGTATACAAACGAAACACCCTCTTCCGACAAACCGAACTCTTGAACTCCGCTGCGGAACTCGCCCTTGACCAACGCGGCCACCGTATCGAACACGGCAACGTCGACTTTTTTGATCATACTGGTAAGCACGCAACAGGGCATGTCCTCAAACTGGTCGCTGTCGACTCCAATGGCCCACTTGCCTTTCGCCTTGGCAGCGTTGAATACGCCAGCTCCGGTCTTGCCCGAAGCATGAAAGATAACGTCCGCCCCGCGATTGATCTGTGCCAACGCAATTTCCTTTCCCGCGATGGGATCAGCGAAGGCTTTGGGCTCTGTGCCGGCATAGGCGCTCAATACTGTGCATTCCGGACATACCGCTAGCACTCCCGCTCGATAGCCTGCTTCGAACTTGTGAATCAAGGGAATGTCCATGCCACTAACAAAGCCCACCGAAGAACTCTCACTCTTCATACCGGCGATGGCACCGACCAAGAACGAGCCTTCATGCTCGTGAAAGCGCAACCCCACCAGGTTGTCAGGAAACACCTCATCCGGCTTTGCCGAGTAATCGATGCACGCAAATTTTGTATCGGGGAATTCCCGCGCGAGTTTGCGCAAGTCGTCACTGAAGATAAATCCAACTCCGATAACGAGTTTGTTGCCCTTTGAAGCCAGTTGCCGAAGTGCACTCTCACGATCGCTACCATCTCCAGGTTCGATGTAGCGAAAACCGATTCCCAACTCTTTTTCCGCCTGAAGCAGTCCGCGATGCGCAGCGTCATTAAAGGACTTATCACCGAGACCACCAACATCAAAGACAAGCCCAACGCATACGTCCGCGGTACACTCCTCTTCGCCACCACGTCCCCACCCAACCAAAAACAACATCAGATTGATGCCGACCAGTAT
>JAESTW010000287.1 GCA_016763395.1 Kofleriaceae bacterium | reverse complement strand
TGAGCCAGGAAGGTGCCGTTGCCAGATGGGCTCCATGTTGGCTCTTTTCCGATGGCTGGCGTGGAGGGAGCGTGGAGTAGGTCCTGGCGAGTATGAGGACCGGGAGTCTCGGACGCGGCCACAGCGGCGGCGAGTTGGCCTCTGCCCCGGACATCGATAGGACCAACCTGGGGGCCACGCATGCTCAGCCCACCAGGAGTTGGCTTGGCAAAACTTGTGTTCTGTACAGAGTCGCTGTTGGTATTGTCCGGTTCCGCCGCTCGCTTCTCGGCAATGGTGGTGTTCTCAGTGTTTTCGAGTGTGGTAGAGGTTCGGGTCGAGATTCGACGTGAAGATCGACTTCGTCTGGCAATGGGCCGCTGAGTCGTCACGGTTTCTTTAGAGAGCTCTGTGCTCGTTGCTGGCGGCGGAGCGACATTGGCCAGTTTAGCTGCCAGTGGTGGCTCGCTTGTATCGATGTCGACAAGCATGATCGTGGTCGTCATCTCTGGAGCCGGCGGAGTGTGCCCGGGTAGGAGTTTGTGAGCTAAGCCGATGACTAGGGCATGTGAACAAAGCGCAAGTGCGCCCGCAATATATATCTTTTCGCTCACAAGGTATCGACCACTCGTGCCTGGCAATGGTTGCTTAGTGTCGTCGATCGATAGTCCATCATCGCTTCGGTAGTTGGATACCAGATTCTCAGACCTTCAGTCTGCTACTATTTGCCTCGCAGATGTACAATCTTATTTTTGATTTGTTGGGTGAGCGTGCTCAAGAAGCGGGCGATCGAATTGCGATTCGGGTCGACGATCGAGTGATGACCTTTTCCCAGGCGGACGAGCTCAGCAAGCGGGTAGCCAGTTTCTTGCTCGATCTTGGAACTGTACATGGAGAGCGAATTGCGCTCATCGGCCCCAAGAGCGAGAAGTACGTTTGTGCACAATACGGAGTGATGCGGGCTGGTGCCTGCTATGTGCCTATCGATAAGACATTTCCCATAGAGCGTACCTTTCAGATTGTAGAAGATTGTGGAATCGAGACGATATTTGCGGATATCGCCAATGTCGATCGGATTCTCAGTGCAGAGTCGAAACCGGCCTGTCTCAAACGCATCGTTCTTTGGGATGACTCCTGCGAAGAAGTCGTAGCTACTGCTGTTGTGAATACCTTGGATATGTATTCATTTGGCAATGTCCGAGAGTCGTCCGCGCAACCAGACTCCAAGGCGAGACCGGTTGATACTGACTTGGCGTACATTATGTACACCTCAGGATCGACGGGGAAGCCCAAGGGTGTCATGCTCTCTCACCGAAATATTCTTACCTACGTAGATTGGTGTCGTGGAGAGCTTGGACTCGGGCCTGAAGACATAATGGTCAACGTTGCGCCATTTACCTTCGACATCTCGGGGATGGAAATCTTTTGTATGGCTGCTATGGGAGCGCAGATGATTCTTATCGAGAATCAAACGCGAATCACCACAGTCTTGGATGCCGTACAGCGCTACAAAGCGACGTTTATGGCCACGGTGCCCACTGTCATCGGTACGATGGTTAGCAATCCCAGAGTCTTTGGGCGCTACGATCTGAGTTCGCTCAAGACCATCATTTCGGGCGCTGCGGTTTGTCCGCCTGTATTCTTAAAAACGCTGCATGAGCATTTGCCCGAAGCAAAACTCTACAATCTCTACGGACCAACAGAGGCGACGATTTATTGTCTCTACCACCGAATAGACGACGCGGAAGCAATTGATGTGACTCGGCCTCTTCCCATCGGAATTCCCTTTGAGAATACCGAGGCCTACGTTGTGACTGCGGATGGTAAAGAGGCGGGTGTTGATGAAGAAGGAGAACTTATCTTACGTGGGTCTCATGTAGCGCTGGGCTACTTTGGCAATGACGAAAAGAGCAACGCCGCATTTAGGCGTTTTCCCTTGCAACCGCATATTCGCGAGTATGTGTATTACACAGGTGATGTTGCGCGTCGGGATGAATCGGGTGTTTTTCACTTTCTCGGACGTAACGACGACATGGTCAAGAGTCGTGGGTATCGCATTGAACTCAACGAGATTGATTTGGCACTCTCGTCAATGGACGAGGATTTACATTCCTATGCGGTGGTAGCTGTCCCCGATATGCTCATCGAAAATCGTTTGGTGGCGGTTGTGGTTCGAAAATCCGGTTCTGCGATCACGGAGGCCGAAGTTAAGTCACTGTGTAAGGAGCGCTTGCCGGCCTACATGGTTCCCGATGTGATTGAATTTCGCTCGGAGCTGCCGCAAACCTCAAGTGGTAAGATTAACAAGAAGGTTCTGGTACAAGAGCTTTCCAAAGAGACAAACTAGACAATGAACCCTATAGAAGAAAAACTGCGAACCATTGTATCGACGCTTAGTGGTGGCAAAGTAACGTCAGATTTCGATTCCAAGGCACACATCTTTCGCGATTTGGGCATCGAGTCGACGAAGGCTTTGGAGCTCTTGTTTGAGATTGAAGATAGCTTCGATGTTGCTATGCCCGACCTAGAATATAACGACTGCGAGCACTTGGAAGATCTCGTAGGACTACTCACCAAACTAAAAGAGTAAGAGAATACGATATGGCATTTTTGGACGCACTAGCACTTAAGATTCGACGACGTGAAGGCCCGGTCTTTGATTCGGCCTATCGCATTGCCAAGGGTGTTAATACCTTTAACGTTCCGGACAATGTCGTGCTGAATAAAATCGCCGAAGTAGCGTACGCCGGACAAGTCATCGTTCGTGAGACAAGTGAACGCGCGCGAGGAGTGCTTTGGGCGGAGCCGTTATTCCGGTCTCGCTGTGCGGAGGCAGGTAAGGGGCTCTATGTTGAGCGCGTACCCTACATTATCGGACATACAATTATCCGAGTGGGCGACCACGTGACGATTTCGGGAGCGATGAGCGTACAGACCGGACGTTTCTTTGACGATCCTGAACTCATCATCGGCAGCCACACCTTTATCGGTAATGGCACGAGCTTCACCGTCAATCGACGGGTTGTGATTGGCGAGCATTGCAATATCGCGAGCGGAGTGACGATTGCGGACAGCGACGGTCATCCTTCTTCTTGGGAGAGACGAGCTGATCATGCCGAGCTCAACGAGGATGAGGCGCTGGCAATCAATATTGGTGACCATGTGTGGATTGGTCGAGATGCGCAGGTTTTGAAGGGGGTGACGATTGGGGACCGGGCGATATTTTTGTCGGTAACGACCCCGATCACGGCGGCGGGCACCTGCCCGACTACAACGTCTATGCCCCGGTCTACACCGACGACGGCGAGTTGGTCATGATCCAGGCCCTGCAGGCCCACCAGGGGGATACCGGGGGCAAAGACGCCGGTGGTTTCTCGATCGACGCGATGGATATCTTTGCCGA
>JAESTW010000286.1 GCA_016763395.1 Kofleriaceae bacterium | reverse complement strand
TGATGTAGATACCGTCATAAACTACAAGTCTCCAGGTTCTGAAGTGTGAAGAGGCTCAGTGCGTGCATACCATGATTGTGTGCCGCAGCTGCATCTATTCGGAGTGGTTCTCGCGCGGACAAAACTACTTATATGCATGGGGGATTCACTTCAATGTCCGACTCGAGGAAGACGGGCTGTGCACCTTGGTCGTCATGGGCGCACTGCCGGACGGGACCAAAGAACCGATTGTAATTGAAGATGGCTACCGCGAAAGCTAAAGAGAGCTGATCCATGGGCGCTTCGAAGATCGCGAGAATCTTGTCATTATTCAACCACTGCGGGCCCACCACTATCGCCTTTGCACGAATCCCCATCTAACATCCTAAGATCGGTGCAACTCACCGCTACGATTCCGGCGCAGTCCCCGTCGGTCCGTGGGCAGAAGTCATCGCAAACGCCGTCTTCGTACCAGCCTTCGAGTGCACAGATATCATCGCCGTCCGCGTTGATTCCGTTGAGAGCTCGGGCCTCTTCTTCAGAGAAGCCAGGCGACATTGAGCATGCGCCCGCAAAGGCGAGAGAACTTAGGATAAGAAATTTCGATGTCGAGAATATCATTGCGGATTAGCGTACCAGGACTTGCCTCGTGCCGATATCGAGAATGGAACAATGTAGTAAGGTCCAAATTGCAGGTGCAAAATGAGATCGTCCGCTTTTTTCCAAAGTAGAGATATTGCGTGTGGTCGGACAAGGAACAAGACCTCATCTCGGACAACAACGACTTCGACTGGCAATTCATAAATTGGTACTTTCACCATTTCGTAGGCAGCATCCATTGGGCGGCGGAAAAGGATTGAGTTGGCTGCAGATTGGGACATGGTCGCTTCCAGGCTATCTGCAGTTCAAGGGCTGAGGGTGCGAATCTGAGAAGGTGGTATGCCAAAGTGTTGTCGGAAGACACGACTGAAATTCGACAGATCTAAAAAACCACTCTGGTAGCAAATATCCGTGACAGAGAGTTCGTCTTCCAAAAGTAGGGTTTTGGCGTGATGCAAGCGAACACCCAAGAGCCATCGGCCGGGTGCTATGCCGAAAGAGCGACGAAAGATTCGTTTGTAGCTCGAGAGACTCATGGCGCAAAGGACCGCATATTCTGGCACCATAAGCGGGCTCAGGCAGTGCTCACTCATTACGGTTCGCATTCGACTTTCGGGCTCTTGGCGCGAGTGTTCTGCCTCCGTCCAAAGTAGCTCCAAAACCCCTTCTCGTTCCGTTGTCCGAAGTAGGTTGTCGACCCAATCGCGGCAGATGGCATCGGCGCTGGGCACGGAGTGAATCGCTTCCACAAAGGCAGGACTCGGTCGTGTCACAGTGGCCCGTTGCTGGCTCAGAAGAGAGCCTTTTTCGCCAACTGTCGATGATACCCACGCCCGGTCAAAGGAGAGAATGATACTGGTATAGGGCGTTTCATCGGCAACGAGTTCCGACATCACGTGGGCTCCGGGACGCAAGGTCACAAGGGAACCCGCAGGAGCGATCAGTTCGTCAGAGCCATGCGGACGCAGCTTCTTAGTACCCGAGGCCACGTACACCAGGGTTGGGTCCGTGACCAGAAACTGGGTTGCCTGGGTGTTGGTATTGGACCGATATCGAATCAAGTGTCCACCTTCCAGCTCGCGAACGAGGTGTCCGGAATTCGATACTAGGTCTTTGGGAATGGCGAGCAAGGGTCTGCGTGTGTCCGAAGTTATCGTCCGTACCGGCCAACCAAACGGCCGACGGCGAGAGTATGAGCGGCCAACGCAAATCGTGTAAGTGCTCCGGTGGCTCCAGGTGGTAATTCTAGCTTGGGTACGTCTAGCGCGTACACACTAAAAACGTATCGGTGCGTTCGCCCCTCTGGCGGACATGGACCGCCGTACCCTATTCTACCATAGTCAGTGTGTAGTTCTGCTGCGGAGGCTGGTAGGGTTTCTCCAAGGCTTGTGACATTCGCAGGAATGTTGATCGCTACCCAGTGAAAAAAGCCAACTCCTGTGGGGGCATCTGGATCGTGAACGATGACCGCAAAACTCTTGGTACCTTCAGGAATCGTTGCCCAGGAAAGTTGCGGGCGCTGATTGTCACCCGTGCAGCCGAACTGATTGAAGGCAAAGGGTTGTCCGATGGTTCCATCACTTTTGAAATCAGTGCTGGTTACTTGAAGCGCTGGATGCCCTTTCGTTGGTTCCGGGCCTTGAAGCGGTAGTTTGGCTTCCTCGCTCATCTCCGGTGACTCGCTGGCGATCGGCGCTGGTGTCGATGCCACCTTGGGACTCGCTTTGGGGCCGGACGCACAGCCAAGTAGCGGTAGAAGGACAATGAGAAGTGCTTTTGATATTCGTTGGGTCATATGTTGTCTCCGTAGAAGGAAATTTCACACTACCCTCATGTTGCTGCAAAGACTTTGCAGATTAGTCCAAACGACGAGTCTCGCTTTTCCCTCGAGTTTGGCGCACGCATCCTTCGGGGCCGCGTTTTTTGTGCCGTTGGAGCGCGAAATACTAGGGACGCTACTACTTTTTCCTGTCCGACAACCCGGTGGATTTGAGTCCCGCTTGCCACAAAATAAGCAATGGGGAGGATAGCGCGAGTACCATTCCGAAGATCATTCGAGGAGGTGGTGGGCCAACGCTCAGGTAGGAAAACAGACGAGCCAACCCGCCCAGAAATATAGCGAGGACGACAATACGAAAAACCGCCGTTTGCTTTTCTAATTGCGGAATCAGCCACCAGATCAGCATGAAGAGCACCAGATAAAAACCGGACTGGTAGCGTGTATAACTATCGATGGTTGGGGTGACATGGGCGGAATCAATGTGTTGCGCAGCACCGAATAGAATGCCCTTTATCGCGAAGGTAAGCGGCATCAAACTGAGCACAGCCATTACTATTTGTAAACCTCGTTTCATGATGCTCATAGAGTCGTCCTATCGCGCTCTCTTTTCAAGGTCGCTCGCAATGCGAAACGCAAAGCCGAATGTGAGGCTCTGCTTGCGAATATTCCCATTCCTTCTCCAAGAGATATTCGTGAAGAATTCATCGAGCCAAATTCGGTCGTTGCTTTTGATGTTTGCGTGACAACTGCGCCTGGGGGGGCGATCTCGCTCTACTATAGTACGATTCTGCGTTCGCCCTCGCCTTCTACCGAGACGGGCTTGCTGGTCTTCACCAAATAAAAATCTCCTCTGCATACGATTTATGAACCTTGATGAGAGAATTCGCGTATCAGTTTATGTTGGACACGGAACTTCATAATGGCGATGACTCATCGAGTAGACCTTGCCGATTGGTGAGTTCGTCCCCGGTCGATACAGAGCGGGAACTCCTGCGCCGATTTACCACTGGTGACGCGAGCGCCTTTGCTCAGTTGGTTCACACGTACAAAAGTCAAATCTATGGTTATGTATGCCGTTCGGGGGTGCCAATGGGTGTCCGAGATGATCTCTTCCAAGATATTTTTCTGCGGGTGAGCCAAGCGGCGGGACGCTTTGATTTTGAGCGGCCGTTCAAACCATGGCTCTTTGCGATTGCAGTCAATACGGTGCGTTCTCATTTTCGCAAACCGCAACTTGCCATGGTCGATGCTGTGGCTGCAGAAGTCGAGGACGGTGGCCCCAGAGGCGACCAAATTCTGGCCGCCCAAGAGACGGCTAGCTGGCTGGACACTGCGATCGCCGCCCTGCCCGGCCCCCAGCGCGATGTGTTGATTTTGGTCTGCATTCAGCGAATGGACCGGCAGGAGGTCGCGAGAACGTTGGACATTCCACTAGAAACGGTAAAGACCCTGCTCCGACGCGGACGCCTCACGTTGGCTAAGCAGCTTGCGTCCCGCACCGCACGAACTGAGCATGAGTATCGAGAGAGGGCATTATGATGAATATACGTTGCAACCAAGTACAAGACGCTCTCGCTGCAAATTGCGAGATGCAAGAAGACACCGACGTAGACCTTGCGTCTGCGGTGCAAGCTCACCTTAGCGACTGTGAGAGCTGTTCTGAGATCGAGGCTGCACTAAGTACGCTGGATGACCAATTCTTGGCCATGCCGGGAGTCGAGCCGGCAGATGCGTTGGTAGCTCAGTTGCTCAGTTCAGTCCAAGTGGACATCAAGCCCTCAGCGTTACAGGTTGTCCGAGAAAGCCCTGAGTTTTTAGTCGACTCGGACAACATGGTTAAAAAGCCGAGCCGGCCTCGATGGGGAAGTGCGGTTGGGATTTGCGGCGTGTTGGCGGCTGCCGCGGGGATCGCTTTGGTGGCGACTAGCACCTGGCCTGATAAGCAGTGATTCCAAAGCGCGTAAAGAGGCCATAACACTGAGCGCACTGAATTCAAGAGAGTCTGACGAGTACAGAGGCCGTTCCGAGAAGCCCTCCGATATTTCCAACCTTGATGGAGTGAAGAATCTGCCATCGCCGGACGAGACAGGTAATACCCGCACTCCTATCGATGGGACCACACGGCAGCTTGAATCGCTAGGGTACTTCGGCGGCGATGAACAAGGCTTCGATTCCACCGTATATGATTCCAACGCCGGTGACAGTGTGGCTTCCAAACTGGCGGCGGACAGCTTTCACTATAAGCAAGAGATTACGGCTAAACCCACTTTCGAATTTGCCCAAGATTCTGGTCAAGTCCAGGGGAAATACGACTCAGATAGACAAGTTGCTGAAAAAAAGGCGATAGAACTAGCGCGTAACTCCGGTATTCTCGGTGCCTTTAGTTTTGACAACTCAGAAGTCAAGCAAAACGCACAGCATGAAACTGCGGAGTCCAAGGAGGGTTTGTTCGACGATATAGCCAACTTGAAGCGGGACGA
>JAESTW010000023.1 GCA_016763395.1 Kofleriaceae bacterium | reverse complement strand
GGCCAAGATACGCTTTTTCTGTCCCTCCATGGTGCCAACCCGTGCTGGCAAGAGTCCGCGCAGACCAAAGCGCTCCCGTTCTTCCATTGTGAAGGCGGTAGACTTGTTGGTCGAGTTGTGTAGAAGTAATCCGAATCCGTGGCGTTCCTTGTTAGTCAAGCGCTGGAGAGTAAGCCCTGTACTCGCGTAGGTCGCATATTCCCGGACGAAATTGTCTATGAATTGAGGGCCAGAGACGACAGATCGAGGTCTATTCCCCCATTGTGGATGGAATACTACAGCTACCTACCCGTGAGTACATGGCTCAACAGTGCCAATTCATATGCGAAACGCGGAGTTGGCAATGGGGAGAAACAGAGCTTGTGCGGTACGGCTCTTGCTTTGATACTAGCATCATGAAAGCAAGCTCCCTTACTAGACTAGCTCCAATCCTCGCTGCTTCCGCCCTAAGTTGGATTGCAATTCCGAGTGCGGAAGCTCATATCGATGTGAATTTTCCGATTCATGCCAACAGCAATCAAAAAACCGGTCCTTGTGGAAATGGTGATTTCGAGCAGGGCATGGTGACCACGCTGGCCCCTGGCTCCGAATTAGCGATTCAAATCAAAGAGACAGTCGGTCATCCCGGACACTTTCGCGTCATGTTCGACCCGGACACAACCGATGGCCTAGATTTTCCTCCACAAGCGGCTTGCGATGAAATGTTGACAGTTGATGGGCTCACGGTATTGGCTGACGGATTGATTCCAGCCTCTGGTCCTGTTGGATCTAGTTGTTACGATTTTCACTTGCCCAGCGAGCGCAATGCCGTGGGTGGTGTCGATTACGTACTCAACGTTACATTGCCGGACATGGAGTGTGAGAACTGCGCCATTCAGGTGACCCAAGTGATGACTGATATCGGCAAACAAGATGCCAACGGAAATTGGGATCCAACTGGCGGAAAAGGAATATACTTCCGCTGTTCGAGGATTCGGCTCAGCAATACAGCACCCATGACCCCGGACGCAGGCGCACCAGATGCTGCTGGGCCCGCTGCTGGCTCGGACGCTGGCACGGGATCTACAACGCCGGTAAATGGCGGAGGTTGCTCAACTGGCGGTGCTAGCGGCAGTGCTGGACTCTTGCTACTCGGACTAGGGTTTCTGGCGATTCGCCGGCGTCGCTCTATCTAGCTGTCCTCGGATTAGAGCTCCCATCAACTACACAGACAAATCGTGATTGATGGGACGCTTAGTCGATCTGGCTTGAGTTGGTTGTATCTTGATCCCAAGCCGAGGGTGTTGTGTCAGTCCGTTTTTCGCCGATGAGCTGAAAAATACTGATAGGCTCGCTTTTGCCCTTTACTCGTATGGGATCTAAAGGCTTTACATTCACATGCTCTTTGACCGCGTCGTAGGTTCTATCACTGAGTAGAATCTGTCCGGGAACGGCAGCCCCACACAGACGAGCTGCTAGGTTTACGTGGTCCCCAATCGCGGTGTACTCCATCGATTTAGAGGAGCCCATGTATCCCGCAATGATCGGACCGTTGTTGATGCCGATACCAATCGCAACCTCTTCTTGGCCGAGGCTAGTAAGTTTTTCGTTGAGTGTTGCCAGGCCTTTGAGCATGTCCAAGGAGCAGAGTACGGCGTTGAGCGGATCGTTGTCGTGGGCAATGGGAGCACCAAAGAGCGCCATGATTCCGTCGCCCATGAACTTGTCTAGAGTGCCGTGGTGTCTGTGAATCGCATCGACCATCAGCTCAAAGTAGTCATTCAGAATCGAGACGATATGGGCGGGTTGGTGTTTTTCGGACCACTGGGTAAAGCCTCGTATGTCCGAGAAGAGCACGGTGGTTTCCCGCAATTCTCCGCCACGCTGCAACTGAACTTTACCTGAGATCACTTGCTCGACAATCTCTGGCGGCAGCAAGCGCTCAAAGTCGCGGCGGGCCAGTGCCGATCTCTCGATCTCTTTCGCCTTGTACGAATTGTCGATTGCTCGCCCTGCCTGTGCTGCCAAGCCAGTCAAGATCTGCAAGTCCTTGTTGGAGAAGACGCCCCTAGCAAAGAGTGAGTCGAGATGGATAATGCCAAAGATTTGCTGCCGGTAAATCATCGGCACACACATCGTGGAGCGCATGCCCATAGCCATGACCGATTTGGCGGCGGAAAAGCGTGAGTCCAGAGTCGCGTCGCTGGTGAGAACCGCAGCACCACTTCCGAAGACCTCGCTAATTACAGTGTTGGACAGGACGATATCGTCTTCAGAGCCCACGCGATGTTTGGTAGCCCGTGGTTTGAGCTGGTGATCACTCTGGTCCATGAGCAAGATCACGCCTCGGTCGGCGGGAAGAAGCTTAAAGAGTTCGTCCAAAATCCGGTGGAGCAGAATATCCAGATCGGCTTCGAGCCCGATGGCCTTGTTGAGTTCACTCGCGATTCGGAGTTTTTCGTAGTCTTGTTTCAGCTGGTCGATGCTCGCGATTTCGTCCACCGGAAGAAAGGTGTCGTGACCTCGCCCGTCCATGCGCTCGTGGATCATCGGCGCATCTTGTTCGGAATCGATGGTAACTCTGGGTTGGCTAGGCGCCTGTCCTGCCTCAGTGGAAAAAGTGAATACCGTGTTGCCAAACTGAATCTGATCGCCCTGTTTGAGGATGGCGGTTTCGATTCGCTGGTCGTTGACGAAAGTTCCGTTCGAACTGCCGAGGTCCCGCAGTTTCCACTGGTTTTGATCGAAAATGAGTAACGCGTGGCGCCCAGAAGAGCGCGGGTCTTGCAGTGGGATTGTGCTGCTTGGCTGACGACCAATCGTGCTCTGGTTCTCCAGAGCATATTCGCTGTACTTGCCTCCGATGTTGCTAATTAGCTTCGCCATTTGCCAGATCTGTCGCTAGTGGTCTCTCTGAATTGTACGCCGAATTCTCTTGCTCGTGCGTCGGTCTACCACCAGTTGTTCCGGAGAATTGTACGCGGAATTGTATGTGCTGCCAGCGGTGATCACGCGCGCAAAGGCAATTGCCCGCCAATCTGCCAACTTTCGCTCCAGGAATTGGGTGGTAAACAGGTTAGTCTACCCGCCTTTGGCGTACAAGCCTGGCGTCTGCAACATGCCTTTGTCGAGTCTACTTACTTATCTGCCCACGGATGCTCTCGCTGGCTTGGCGATCACCAAACTACCCGAGCTCTTCCCCAGCCCCTTTGCTGTGATCCCTCACCCAATTGCCGTAGCGGCGGCGGAAATTGTTCGGCGAGATCTCTCCGTAGCGAATCCCGAAGGGCATGACTTCTCCATCCCTGGCTCTGGCAAGATGATTGGAGTCCTCGTGGTCCAGTGTGCCGACCAGAAAGTCGCATTTCTACGAGCGGTCTCGGGAATGCTCAGTCGGGAGTGGATGGTGGATGGCTTTGTTCCACCGCTTTTTGACTTAGCCGAGCGAGAGGCGTTTTGGCCGGCGGGACAAGTGCGCTTAGATGAACTCGGCGCACAGGCAAAGGCGCTTGTGGCGGGGCCAATAGCGACATTGCAAGCCGAGCGTAAACGACTCACGAAACGGCATTCTGATGAGCTGGAATCTCTTGCAACGACCATGCGGGCTCGCAAGGCAGCACGAGCGTTGAAACGAAAGGTTCTGTCCGAGCAAGATTCTGATGAGCTGATGCGGACAAAGGGCATGGCTGAGCTTTCTAGTGAGAGCCAGAGGGATCGGAAAAACTCTAAGGCGAAGAAGGCGGAACAGCGAGATGGGCTGCGCGAGCTGCGCTTGCGACAAGATGTTTTAGAGGCCGAGCGACTTGTGATTCGAGGACTACAGAAGAAAGTCTCGAACTCGCTTCTGGACAAGATTCAGCAGGGATATAGCATCTGCAATCACAGGGGCGAATCGCGCTCTCTTGCGTCCTTCTTCCATCCTGCAGTTCCTCCTGGCGGAAGTGGAGACTGCGCGGCTCCAAAGCTACTGGGATACGCCAATAGCAACGGCTTGCGTCCGATCGCTTTGGCGGAGTTTTGGTGGGGTGCGTCTCCAGTTGGCGCTGTCCGGCATCACGAGAACTTCTATCCACCGTGCAAGGGGCGTTGTCAACCAATCTTGCCCTACATGCTGTCCGGTGTTGAACTCGAAGAAGCTCCGGTGTACGGCGAGAGCATTGCCGATGAGAGCGCGCCAGAACTGGTATTTGAGGACGACTTCCTCGTGGTGGTCAACAAACCTAGCGGAATGCTCTCGGTTCCGG
>JAESTW010000285.1 GCA_016763395.1 Kofleriaceae bacterium | reverse complement strand
CCTCGGGATTCTCGTTCGACACGGACAAGCCAATGTGCATCTCCATGGTACTGTACCTGCCACGTATATCTGCCCCCTCGCAAAAGCTTCGCAGTGGCAAGTACTACCTTACCGGACAAAGGATGCCGAACTCCTTTGAATTGAATCAGTGCTTGCTGCTCATCCCCATCCGGCTTCAAGGCAATAATCGTCAGTTGAACGCCGTCATCATTGTCGTAGACAGCTGGAGGAAGCGCTTCGTCGAGGACAAACCTACGCTTCTCGGGAGCCTGCTCAGCCGCCAACTTCGGCTCAGAAACGCCGCTTCCCTGCCCTCCGCAAGCTGCGAGAAGACTTATACAGGTGAGAAGCAGTAAGCGCATGACCGCAGTATAGCTCACCCCTTCTCCCGGCGCCAAGTGCGCTATCTACCTACCTAAGGGTACCTCTACCTCAGGGAACACACAGATCGGAACCAGCTGCCTCTGCTGTCCAAACTAAGCGGCTGCCCTCGAGGTCGAAGGTGGGAATCAATGCGCGGTACTTACTCTCCAGATCGCCGCTCGCAATGAGATCGTCTATAAGAGCCAAGTCCACGGAGCGCAGACGTACAACGAGGTCGATGCGATCGGGCTGTCCGCTAGTCGGATAGGAGCGGCTCACTGAATGGTCAAAGTCCGGGTCAGTCATGTCAAAGGTAGAACTTGGTGGCAGAAGTTCACTCTCGATTCGGGTGATCTTCCAAAACATGTGCTCAACCTCACCCGCGGCGTTGAATCCGTGATCGGCCATAACCCAAAGTAGTGGATCTGCGGCGAGGTCTACCCGATCGCCATCTGCAATGACGCCGGACTCAAGAACGAGTGCGCCATCTTTAGTGGCCTTGATCTCAACCCAGGCGCGACGATCTTGCGCGGAACCGCTGGGAAACATGTGTCCGGCACCAACGTTGGTCAGGCTAAGGTCGATTTCACTGGTTGCTGGATTAAAGCAAATCCGGCTCTGTACGGTGTTGGAAAGTTCGTCCTCGATAAGTGCGAGTTGTTCTGCTTTGCCTGGCCAGTCAATGAGTGCCGTGTCGACGCCAGGAAAGGCATGGGAGTGTCGACGGCGCAGTTTTACGCCTGCTACGTCCGCAATTACATCGTTGACACCGGACATGTGGCAGTTTGAACAAGTCTGATCGAAAGGCTGGTCTGCAAACACGCTGTCTTTGTATTCTGAGAAGGTTCGCTCCAAGTGAACGTCATCAGTCATGATGTCGTGACAACTACCGCACAGGGATGAGGACTCGGGACTATTCCTGTCGTGAAGGACTGAATAGCCAGTTTGATGTGCTTCGTTCTCGATGGCGTCGTCTAGGCCACCAAGCATTACGTTCTTGCCGGTCAAGACCAGCGGGTTGTTGTGAGTCCCTTCGACGGCGCTCACCGTGTGGCAGAAGTAGCAAGTGACTCCTTTTAGATGCTGCGGGACTTCATCTAAATTGAGTCCGTCGGTCGTCGCACCTTCCAATATTGCCATGGGCGCGTGGCACTTCACACAGAAATCGCCCAGCGCGCCGCTTGTTTCTCTCTGCGCCCGTCGGTTCATCGCCAAAAATATCGGGTCGTCTGCGGCGTAGGCGTGCATACTCGCCTTCCACTCAGAATAGTGCTTAGGGTGACAATCTTTGCAGGTCTCAGGATCGAGAAGCTGCTCTCTCGTAAAGTACTCCTTGTTGTCACAGGCGGAACCGATCGTGCCTACACTGACGACAAAGACCAGACCAATGATCAACCTAGATATTGTCACTATCTCTTGGCTCCGTCTGCAATCCATTTTTCGATAGCACAGCGCTCATTGTCGGAGAGCATGGCACCCGGAGGCATCACGCCGCCACCGCTGCCAACTAGCCTGCGGGTGAGCAGACTGCAACTGGGGTCACCCGGCAATAGGCGCCCTTGGGTGACAAGTAAGCGATAGGCCTCATCCGCCTCGTCCATGCGAAGCCCGGCCTGCGCCTGAGGACCACTGTGACAACTGCCTGCTATCGCACATCCTGGTTTCAATGTACGCGAGAACACTTCATCGAAAGTCGGCTGGTAGAGAGGATTGCATTCGGACTGAACTTCAATGCACTGCCCGCCCTGCTCACACGCGCTCAATGTGAGCGTAACCACAATAGCTAGGACTGCGAACAATACGTAACTCTGAACAGCCGACGGCAACACAATGTCACTCTACACCAGGATCTAGCGGCATTTCGTATTTTGACATCTAACGCTTCTAACAGCTCCTTCACAAGAATGGCGAGAGAGATGAATCCTTCTTGGTGCCGCAGGTCGAGATGCGCTATATTTACTGCTAAACTACGGACAGCAGCAGTGATAGACGATCCAGAAGACACAGCGACGGTGACCGATTCACCTGCGGCCAATCGGAGGGAGAGTCGAGCCACGGGCACACATCGCACTCCGAGCGGGAACATCCAATTCTCGGACCCACTTGTGAACCGTCGGACACTCCGCACGACGACGACGCCGCTGGAGTTTCAAAGCCTAGCGTCTGCAAGCTGGATCGATCCTCATATCGCTGGGTCGGCAATCGAAACCCGAAGTGCCACCAGCATTGACGGAGCCCCAGAGGCAATAGAAGCCGAGCGACAACGCGCACAGAGGCAGCAGCTCAATAAGCTCGCGCTCTTCACAGAAGACGTCGCGCTGATGCGAACCTTCTCACAGCTTGTCGGAATTCTCTGTCTGACACTGGTGGTGGTTTTGCCCTTCTTGGATGGCAACCCAATCTTGCGCACGGTACTTTGGGGCGGCTCCTTATTCAGTATCTTCACATCAATCTGGGTGGTCTTTGCACTCCGGGACCTGACTCGATACGACCAAAACCTCATCAATGTCATGGCACTACTAAGTGTTCTGATAGCGTACGCCGGTGTTCTATATTTGGGCGTCCACTCGCCCGCACCTCTGCTGATCTTGAGCGGCCTGTACTTCGTCGCGCGAAGTCAATCAAAGGCCATAGCGCTCTCCATGTACCTCGTGTGCGCTCTCTTGCAAGGCACCATCTCGGGACTTATCTTATCCGACACAATCGTTGATCCAGGACTGATGCGGGCGACAGACGCCGACATGAAAGTCAGGTACATCATTCAGCTGCTCATTCAGATGAGTTATCTCGGAACCTTCATCCTCGCCCGGACAGGCCGAGCCGGTACGTTGTTGGCGATGGACAAAGTCACCGCGGCAGAACAAAAAGCACAACAGCGCGAAGCGGCCTTTATCGAAGTTCGAGAAGACCTAGATAGAGCACTTGCGGCAGGTGGACTTGGCCACTACTCAGGTCATCAGCTCGGAAACTACAAGCTTGGCGGCATTATCGGACGAGGCGCGATGGGAGAAGTCTATGACGCAATTCACGTGCAGACCGGACAACTTACAGCAGCGAAGGTTCTGCATCCTCACGTTCTGGCGAAGAAGAGCTCCATTCAGCGTTTTTTGCGCGAAGCGGAAGCAGCGGGCTCCCTGCGCAGCCCACACTCGGTTCAGATTCTCGACGCTTCAGATGCATCGGCACCAATTCCATATCTCATCATGGAACGGCTCAACGGATTTGACTTGGCACACCACCTTCGGGAGGTAGGCAAGCTCAGCATCAGCGATGTGGTGACCCTGTGCGAACAAATCGGCAAAGTGATTGATCTAGCCGCTGCTACCGGAATCGTACACCGAGATTTAAAGCCACAAAACCTCTTTTTGGCCGAGAGCAGCACTGGTTCGATATGGAAGCTGCTCGACTTTGGTGCCTCCAAACTCGCAGAACACAGCGGAACACTGACCCAAGGGCGCGTCATCGGAACGCCCGCATACATGTCGCCGCAACAGGCCAAGGGACAAGATGTCGATGGCGCAGCAGACCGCTATTGCCTAGCTGCGATCGCCTACCGCTCGTTAACCGGACGAGCGCCATACTCGGGAAAAGACTTGCCAACCACACTCTTCAATGTCGTCTACGGCACGCCGCCCCGTCCGAGTATTCTGGCCCCACTCGATCCCAGCATTGATATGGTACTTGCGATCGGCATGGCCAAAAAACCTAAAATGCGCTTTGCCACAGGGGTTGAGTTTGCTCGCGCTCTTGAATCTGCTGCTGCTGGACGAATGTCCCCGGACTATCAGGAGCGAGGCGAGGCGGTACTGGCCAAGCATCCCTGGGGTATGCAGCCGGACCAAGACTGAGTCTCCATGGGGGCCGAGATCTCTTGGTGACAAAAGCGTGTTAGGGTCTGGGCAACATGGCTCAAGTACAACGTGAATCGACAGTTGGCGAAATCAGTACCCTCTTAGGACAAGGCAGCGAGTTTGAAGGCAAGCTCACTTTTGAAGGCACCGTTCGAATTGATGGTGTGCTCAAAGGCGAAGTTTTCTCTGACGATGTCTTGATTGTTGGTGAAGGTGCTCGTGTTGAGGCCGAGATCAATGTTGGCGAGATCATCATTCAAGGCACAGTGATCGGCAACGTTCGGGCCACTCGCAGTATCGAGGTGCTGGCTCCTGGCCGAGTTCGTGGAGATTTGACTACTCCGAGCCTGCAAATTCAGAAGGGCGTTATCTTCGAGGGCCGATCGTGCATGGAAGATCTGCACAGTTCGCCTACAAGTGCTTCCACCGCAAAGGCAAATCCATCCAGAAAAAATGCCCCAAACATGATGAACTGCATAAGGATGAAATTTGCAGCAAGCGGCAAGTCTCCCATGCGCGCGCTTTCCCAACTGAAAAGCGTAAATCCTCCCACCAGGGCCAGCGTCCGAATGAAGATGTCTCGATTAACGGCGATCATGCGGACAAGAGGAGCGGTTTGTTTCAAACGATCAATATTGATGTGCAGATTGCGTTTCTTCATCTCCCGCAAAATCAACAAAGCCGCGGCTATCGCCATGGTCCATTCTGCGATGACGGTACCATAAGCAACACCGGCAACGCCCATATTCAGACCCATCACGAACCAGACATCAAGGGCGATGTTCAAGCCATTGAGAAGAAGCTGCAACACCAGCACATAGCCTGAATGCTTGATCCCGATGAACCAACCCAAGGCGGCAAACCCAAACAGGG
>JAESTW010000284.1 GCA_016763395.1 Kofleriaceae bacterium | reverse complement strand
GCTTGCTCTGGGTAACGAGCGAGCACCGCAATGGAAGCGCCGGGCTCGAGCGCTACGAGCGCGCGCAATGCTTCCGCGAGAAACGCTACGGCCTCACCCACATCGCCAAACTGATGCAGCTCCACCGGAGCACCGCTGCGCGCGACTAGCGGATCGGCCGGCGCAAGCTTGGGGCCTAAGATCTCCCTCGCCAGCGCCATCACTTCGGCGGTTGAGCGATAGCTGAGTTTGAGCGGATGCACGACAACACTGCCATTGCCGGTCTGCGCTAAGAGATCATCCCAGCCGTTAAAGCCGTTGTCGAAGACCAGGCGCTGAGCAGTATCGCCAGCAATGGTCACAGACTTTTCCTTAGAGTAGTTACTCTCGGCCTCGGTGGCATCTAGCAAGATTTTCACTTCGATTGCCGAACGATCTTGCGCCTCGTCTATCGCTACGTGGGCAAAGCTAATCGGATTGACCTTCTTGGCACTGAGAGCACCTCGCTTGAGCTGAATGAGACGCAATAATATGGGATCGTCTTCGACGTCGTAACATCCAGCACGCGAATCTTCGTCGAGCTTGCGACCATCAAGGTCCGAGACTCGCTCATCGACCTCAATCGGAGCCTCGAGTTCCTGATCTAAGCACCAGCGAACTGTCGCAGCAACAGAACTTTTCCGAACGCCGGCTGGTTCAAGGTACCTCCACAAGCGACCTTCATCAGTCATGACGTCCGCCCAGTCTTCTATGGTGTCGCTGGCCCGCTGCCCCAAAAACTTGATGCGACTCTCAGCGGCAATACGCGCTTCAGGGCTAAGATTCGAGGTGCGCAGCCAACGGAAGAGATTGCGCAGACGTGGAACTAGCGCAATTTTCTCCATCTCGTACCACTTGGTCAAAATAGCCTCTGCGCGGAGTGGTAGACCCGCCAGTTCCTCTTCGGCCTCTTCTACTTGCTCGGCTACGTACGCGTCCAAAAGCTTGAGCATTGCGGGATGCTTCTTGATTCGCGTAACACTGTCCGGCGTGTCGTCGTTGTATTTCCGTCCGGTACCGGGAAGCAGTCGCAGGCGAGTCGCGCGTGACCAGCCAGCAAAAGTCACAACGGGAACACCTCGGACACCGAGCGCGGGAAGCACGGATTGCACATAGCGGACAAGCGCGTTACCAGGCACTACAAAGAGGATCTTATTGGCCCGAAATCGCTTGCCGTCAGCAAAATTAGAAAGGCGATTCGGTGCAAGGCAACCGTCGTCTTACCGGAGCCAGCGCCACCCTGAATCACGACCAAGCCGCTCTCAGGCTGGGTGATCAGGTCAAACTGCTCTTTATCAATGAGGGCCGCAATCTCGGGCAAATGCTTGTCCGCCCGCTGTAAATCCCCGGAGTGCACACCCAGATGTCCGCCGGCGCCAAGCCGTCCGCCTTGTTGCTTCCCGCCTTTCTTGCCGTGCTTAGAGACCGTCGGAGCCTTGGGAGCCCGCGCTGCCGTTCCACTACCACCTTGCAAGGTCGGAGCAGAGGCCCCGGACGCCACATGCCAATCGCCTTTGCCGTCCAAAACAAAGGTCCCCTGCTGCGAGCCGATTCTCCGCAATACCGTGCGCTGAATCGATACGTTGCGCTTGAGCACGACATCGCCGGTTAGCGTGACACCGCCAACTTCTTCATCGTAGTCATCGCCCTCGTCGTAGCGGTAGTAAATCTGCGATACCGGTGCGTTGCGCCAGTCAACAATTTGCACATTGGCTTCTCGGTCGATAAGTCCGCGCTTACCTATAAGAACATCTCGTATCTTCGTGCCCTCTTTGAGCACCATGTGTGCGAAGTAGGGGGAGTTCATGTCGATGGGCAAATCCTTGCCCTTGCCCAGCCGAGATCGCAAGGCAGCCAAGCGAGTCATTTGCTCCACGAGCGGCGCCAGGTCCTCGGGTTTTGCCTCTCCGATGGCATCTCGAAGCTCAATCAAATCCCGGTCCAAGTCGCTGGTAGCCAACGCATCCTTGGGCCGTTTTTTGCCCAAGCGAACTCGCTCTTGCACCTGCAAGTGCAATTTTTCCTCTTCATGGATGATTTCGGCGGAGGGGCTGCCTTCTTCTACAAGCTCTGACATGGAACGCGCGGCATGCTAGCGGCCCCAGCGAGTGGGATCAACTTCCAATTCCATTGAACTCCCCTTTCGCTTCCTGTATTTCTCCCCCAAATGAGCACTCTTCCTCCCGCAGATCCGTTGCACCGATGGTCCACTCATGATGCAGCCGAAATTTACGGCGTTGATCGCTGGGGCCGAGGCCATTTCTCGATCTCCAGCGAGGGCAAGGTCGCGGTCTCTTGTAACGCAGTCGCTTGCGACACAGTCCCCAGAGATCCGGCCTCTCGCAACGATGGCGCAACTCACAGCACGGAAATTCTCGACGTCGTTGAGGAGTTGCGATCCCGCGGGTTCAATACTCCGCTCCTGCTGCGATTCTCAGATATCCTCCGAGCACGTATCGAAACTCTCAACAATGCCTTCGCCTCTGCGATAGAGGAGTCCCAATACACCGGCCAATACCGGGGCGTTTTTCCAATCAAAGTGAATCAGGCGCGAACCGTCGTCGAGGAAATTGTGCACTTCGGACGTCCATTCCACTACGGGCTGGAGGCTGGGTCCAAGGCCGAGCTATTAGCGATACTGGCTGTGCACAAAGATCCCGAGGCTCTCATCGTATGCAATGGCTACAAAGATGATGACTACGTAAAAATTGCGCTCTTGGCATCGGTCATGGGCAACACGATAATTCTAGTCGCGGAAAAGCCGTCAGAAATCGACCGCATTCACCGAATATCAGAAGAACTCGGAGTGCCCGCATCGTTGGGAATCCGTGTCCGGCTATCAACACCTGGCGCTGGAAAATGGCAGCAGTCCGGTGGTGACTTGAGTAAGTTTGGTCTCTCCGCCAGCGAAATTGTGAGTGCGATTGAGAAACTCCGAGCGTGGGGGAGCCTGGATTCCCTGAGATTGCTGCATTTCCACCTCGGTTCTCAGATCTCTGCCATTCGCTCGATCAAAAACGCGCTCCGGGAGGCTGCGCGCATCTACGTCGAACTGAGAAAAATGGGTGCTAGCCATCTCGAATACCTGGACGTCGGTGGCGGTCTTGGAGTTGACTATGACGGGTCCCAAACCAATTTTCACTCTTCAATGAACTACAGCATCCAAGAGTACGCCAACGATGTGGTGCACGAAGTTGCGATGGTTTGCAACGAGAGCAATACCCCACATCCGAACTTGGTTTCTGAGTCTGGGCGAGCGATTTCAGCCCATCACTCCGTCCTTATTGTCGATGTACTCGAAGTAACCCGGGCCGCCGGACAATCTGTTCCAGAGAGCCTGCCGGACAATGCCGATCCGGTACTCCAGAACTTCTTCGAAAGCTATCAGTCCATCCGTTCAAAAAACCTGATTGAGTCCTTCCACGACTCGCAATCCTTTCGCGATCAGGCCTTGCAACTTTTCAACCTGGGTAGACTCGATCTCGCGCAGCGAGTGCTATGCGACAAACTCTACTGGGCCAGCTGCCGCAAGATTCACGCTCTACTGAAGAACCAGTCCCGAATCCCAGAAGAGCTCGATTGCTTAGAACGCCTGCTATGTGACACATACTACCTGAATTTCTCACTTTTCCAGTCGTTGCCAGATTCATGGGCAATCGACCAAATCTTCCCTATACTGCCAATCCACCGACACCGAGAAGAGCCAACTCGGCGAGGGGTTCTGGCGGACATCACTTGTGATTCGGATGGCAGAATCGATAAATTTGTCGATTTACGAGATGTAAAACAGGTATTGGAACTCCACCCGCTCGAAGAGGGAAAACCGTATTATATGGGAATTTTCTTAGTCGGCGCCTACCAAGAAATCCTGGGCGATTTGCACAACCTTTTCGGTGATACCCATACGGCACATATTTCGATGAACCAAGATGGCTACAAGATTGAGAATGTCTTTCAGGGCGAAGCAATGACAGAGGTCTTGAAGTATGTAAACTACGATGCCGAGGTCTTGCAAGATCAACTTGCGGCGCGCAT
>JAESTW010000022.1 GCA_016763395.1 Kofleriaceae bacterium | reverse complement strand
TCTTCGGCGAAGGCTCCTGTTCGCACTTCCCGCGGAATCGGAGCGGTAAAGAATTCACCAGAGTAATTCTGATACAATTGCCCGACCCGCGCCGCTGCCGCCACTGCCCATGTTGGGCCACCAATACGAACATCCTTAATCTGTAGGTATTCGGCTTTGACTTGCGTCAGAAGGGCGGATTTCTCGGAAATCCATGTCCGTAGTCTAGCTTGTGAGTGCGCGAGAGCCTTGGGCTTATTAGGCGAAAAATTGAGCCCTTGGGGGAAACGCAGAGAGAGGAACTTCTCGTATGCTTTCTCGTTTGCATAGAAACGACTAGACGAGCTCCAAAAGGCGACGGTGTCCCGTTTTGCTAGAGATAGCTTTTTAACTTCGGGACTTCGGGCCAGTCTCGCAACAAGACTGAAATAGTGTTGTGCTTGTTTGGATAAACGTGGATCCCGGACAAGGAGAGTGACACGGTTCTTCGATGAGTCCCCACACTGGGTTGGCAGTGAGAGTGAACGTCGCTTGTAGCGTTTTTGGCGAGTTGCTCTATCTCTCGTGATACGGACACAGGCACCGTTTACCGCCGCTTTGGGACAACTTTGTTTCCATAGTATTTCGCCAATTCTCGCTGTCGCAATCAGCTCTCGGTCGATGCCGCCGGTGCTACCAAACTCTCTGAGATAGCGTTTGTATACTTTGGCCGCCATCGTCCTCTCGCCGGACGATTCATAAATCCCGGCCAGTCCGAAGAGTGCAGCAGCGGCAGCCTTTACTTGTCGCTTCCTATATCGCCGGACGTAGCTGTCAATGTCCGCCGCGGCCTTCTTCGCGTGGCCAATTCCCTTGCGATAGGTCACGGCGTTATTGAGGGCACTAGGTGCGTCCTTCTCGTCAGGAAAGCGAGTTGCGTATTCTTCGTACTTCTGAGCCGCTTGCTCAAACGCTGCAATAGAACCGTACGCGTTGGCCATCAGGATTAGTGACTTTGGTGTGCGTGGTGAGTTCGGAAACGATCTTTCGAGCCGCGAGAAACTTTGAATTGCAAGCCCAATGGATTTTCCGAGTTGAAAACAGCGACCCGCGTTGTAGAGAACTTCGTCCATGCCCTCTTCTGTGGGGTACTCACTGAAGATACTCATGTATTTCAGTCCGCATGGGACGTACTTCTTTCTCGTTTCGAGCCGCTCCGCTTCTAGGCGTAATCCGACGATGCGAACGTGGACTAGTCGTTCTCGCAGGCTGTCTTTGTCCTTCATAAATGATTTGTTCGCCAATGTCTTGGATGCGAAGGCGGACAATCGGCTGTGATGTCCGAGACGGTTGAGGCTGTCTGCAGTGATCCAGGCTGAGGTACCTGCAAGGTCGTGACTTGAGTGGTCCCGGACGATGGACATAAAGAGTGGCAGAGCCTTTTCCAAGTGGTCAAAGCGCCAGAGAATACGGGCCTTGTAGAAGCGCATCAGCACGATTTCTGGATCGCCTGGGGAAACGTATTTCGTATAAACGTCGAATGCCTCAAGCATTTTCTTGCTTCGTCGATCGATGGGGCGCGGGGATGGAGTTTTTCCTTTGCCAGTGGCCAAGATCCTGGCCCCAGAAACAGAAGCCAGTTTTGTCCGAGGACGAATGTCGAGGGCGTTTTTCCAAGCGAGCACAGGCGCATAGGCGGCCTCCCTAAGAGCTTTTCCCGTGAGCTTGCCACCGCGCACTGCTGCGCTAAAGGCAATGGCGCTTTTTTCCCAGAGCAGGGAAGCCTTCGTCCCATTGCTTTCGTTTTCTGCAAGGTACCAGAGTAAATCGGCATAGTGGTACTGCATGGTTCCGACGTCACTGGCGCTAGTAAAGGTGTCCAAATATATCGAGTACAGATTTTGAGCGAGTCTCAGCCCTTTTTTGCTCTTCATTAGCATGGCTTCACGGTGCCAGGTGAGGGCCATCGCACTGGCAGCGTCTTGCGCCATGTCACGACATTCCTCAAGTGCCGCACCACTGAGAATACCGGCCTTTTTGTGTGCTCTATAGACGGAAGCCAGGTTGACGATTTCACGGTACTTCTGTTCTTTGTTGCCGGCACCGAGTACAGCACTAAGAATATTCCCTTGCCACTCACATACCGACGGGCTCTTTCGCTTGAGTGTGATTAGTTCGCGGTATACCTGTGTTGCGTGCTTTCCTTTGCCCTGCGCAAGGTAGGTCGAGCCAAGTAATTCCAACATGGTGAATGCATACACCTTGTCCACTCGTCTAAAGGAATTGAGCGCTCTGTCTACACGTCCGACAATAGCGTAGGCTCGGACGAAGTCTCTTTTCGCCGCCTTGTTGAGCGCATGGGATTCTCGGTCTCCCTGGGTGAGCGTAGCCACCTTTAGGAATGAGGCCAAGGCTTCTTTTGCTTGGTTGCGATTAAGAGAAACCCAAGCCCGTTTGTAGATCGCAAAAGGATAGATAGTGGAGTTTGGATACTGCAAAACCTTGTCGTAAAAGTCTGCCGCATTGTCGAGATCGCCGGTTTCGAAGAAGTGGTCTCCGAAGCTCAAGTATGCTTGCGGGACGTATTTAGAACTAGGGAAGTCGGTCGTCAGCTGATGGTAGATTTTGAGAGATTCAGCATGACGTTTTGCCTGGTGTAGGGTGTATCCGAGATAGAATAGAACTTCGTCCATTCGGCCATAGCCACGGTACCGACGGTTTTGAGCAAGTTTGGTGTAGATGCTGATAGCCGCCTTCTTTGCGTTTGATGCGACTCGGAAGTACTTGCGTTGTTTTCGGACAAGTGTCGTACGGCGATCGCCTTTTGTACCGTCGATCTCGGTATGGAGATTCATCGCCCGGAACCGCCAATGGCGTTGGTTTTGGGCATGCGCTTCTGCCAGCCGGAAGAGATAGTCCGGCATGTCCGGTGATGTCGGATCGGTTGCGGCAATTAGCTCGATATATTTGTTGACGATCGCTTTGGCGATGTGACGTTTCTTTTTCTCTACAGCAAGATGCTGATCAAAAGTGGGCAACGATGGTGATGTGTCAATCGGCTTACTGTTGGAAGGCGCCAGCTTGGGACTGCGTTGCTCAGGTGGCAGGGGCAGGAGCGAGGCGTCACGGGAGTATCGTGGCTTCGCCCAGGCAGTGGGAATGGCTAATGAGACTGCTATTAGGGCTAGTCCGGTCGCAGCCGCCCATTTTGTCACAGAGGGGCACGCTATTGTGTTTTTCGTCATCGCTACACTTTCTCGGTGGAGATAGAGTTGGGCGCTCGCAGGGGAACGCACTACTGGGGTTTCTGTGGGCGAGGCGAAACTGTCCGGTAGTCGATAGCTAAGGAGCGATTTGTCGCTACAGAAAGAGCATACTCGAAGTGCCGGGCACAGTTGTCATCATTGTGTCAGCCCGCAGCGAATAGCGATTTCTTTCAGATATTCGTCCTGAGGTGCCAGGGACAACGCGTGATCGAGCACCTGTTGTGCGCCAGCTTTGTCGCCAATCACGCAATAGAGATCGAGACGTGTGGCATCGTGCCAAAGCAGTGTGTGAAGCGTTTCGTATTGATCTGGAGTTCCTGCCGCTTTTAGGAACTCATCGAGGCGTTGTTGTTTGTCCGCATCAAGAACTCGCCACTGCAAACTGTCCAGAGGGCGAAAGGCCGCGAATGGGCCCGCGGGAACAAGCTCTTGTGCAAGCCCGGAGTCGACGTTGGGGTTTTGTTGAACAAAGACGGGACGGCGGCTCGCGATATCGGACAATAGCTCGATAGGCGTGCCTACGCCTGGGCGCAATGGAGCATCTATCAATTCGGTCAATTCGGGGTTGCGCCTCTTGGCTTCGTCGCCCATTCCCGGGTAACTCAGAAAACTTCGGTCCAAGAGTACGATGTCCGGCCTGCTTCCCTCAATTGTTGATAGAGCCCACTGGCGAAAGGTTGTCTGGAAGTATGCGGTTAGAACCAAGCTGTACGGCGGAAGCGAGTCAATCTCCCAGTGAGCGATGTCGTCCGAAACGTAGGCTTGGGCGTAGTTGGTACGCTCCCAATTGGACCAGAGGCTTATCGGAATTACCAGGGCAAGAGCGAAGGTGGCGATCGCAGGGGCACTTGGTAGGGGGCGTTTGGCATGAATCGCCAGCGAGCAGAGGTGTGCGAGGCCAGAGAGGGCAAGGAGCGCCAAGGCAAAAATCGCCGGAAAGAGATAGGCGTGATGGTCTGTGGTACTGCTTTCAAAACCGAGTAGTACCCGTACGGTGATACACAAGACCGAAATTGCAACCAGCAACAGAGTTGCGGAGCGCTCCCGTTCCCTGTTGAGTGCCAACAAGCCACCTAGTATTGCCAGTAGGAGTACAGGCAGTGACAGAGTAGACGATAGGGCAATCAGTATTGCGAAGAAGTCATCTAGCGGCGGTGTTATGTGATCAGAACTAAGAGATTTACTGAATGCCGCTCCACTCAGTGTCCAGTAAAAGCGCTCGAGTGTGTGTGGTGCTCCGAAATTTACCAGCGGATGGGTGAGAGAGCGAATGGGTAGGTAGAGAAGTGCACAAAGACCCGTCATGCCAATTGCAACACTGAATCCAGCACGCCTCAAACTCGGACGGTGTTTGTGTACCAGGATAATCAGTGCCGAAGGCAGGAAAACCACCAGCGTCAGTAAGTGGTGATTGGCTAGCCCCAGCGCGAAGACGAAGGCTGCCAGAAGTAAATCGCTAGCACTGTTTGTCCGCAGGTAGCGCAGTACTGCCAGAATTCCGGACACCGTGAGTAGAGCCTGCAGCGAATAGACCTCTGCTCGGACAGCGTTTGCCCAGAAGGCCCAAGAGACGGCGACTAGTCCGGCGAAGACAAAGGCCAATCGTTGCCGGTGCTGGGGAAGACGCGTCCAGGTAGCGGTTTGGAGCAAGTGCACGCCACAGTGAAAAAGTACGTTGACAGTCGCCGCTGCACAAAGACTCGACATGAGATTGACACGCCAGACAATGTCGCCGAGGGGAATGAGCGACGCAAAACGGCCCAAAAGAGCTGGCAGCGGATGTCCCGGTGAATGAGCGACTCCCAAGGTTGCGGCCTGAGCGACAAACTCTGGCGAGTCCAGCCAGCCAATCGCCGGTGATGAGCTTAGGCCAAAGAGACAGAAACTCCCGATGAACAAGAGCAAGCCGTATAGACCGGAACCTTCCCTTGGATCTTGGGTGATCTCTTTTTTTTCTTCAGTGCTGGCACAGCACTTCATATCAATATCGGGGTGATCTCTAAATGACTAAATCGAAATATAAACAACATAGTGAAC
>JAESTW010000283.1 GCA_016763395.1 Kofleriaceae bacterium | reverse complement strand
AACTTGGCCGGGCCGAGCGGCACCATCGAGAAGCAACAGGCGGGCTCGGTGCATGCGTACGTGTTTTACGTAGCGCATTGGCGACACCCGAGCAATGGCTCGAAATCGGTGTGCAAAATGAGACGGGCTCATGGCGACACGTTTTGCGATATCCTGAACAGTCAGCGACTCATGCGAGTGTTCACGTATGTAGGCCATAGCCTCCTGGACGCGGCGCTCGTTACCATCGCGGAGGACGGCCCGCCGAAGCACAGCGGCTGACTCGGTTCGCAGCAAGCGAAAGACGATTTCCTGCAAGGCCAGCGGTGCCAGAACCCGGAGTTCCGCTGGGTCGTCACTTATTCGCAAGAGTCGCACAAAGGCCTGTGTCAACCCTTCATCCAGAAGCGAGACGTAGGCCGGCGCAGGCTCTTCGCCACGATCGCCATTCTCAGAAGAAAGTTCGACCAGGGTTCGTGCGACCAGTTCCGGCGCCATCGCTACAGCAAGAGCGAGATAAGGAGCGCTGTCGCTGGCTTCGACTACGGCGGATTCGAATTCTTGTTCTCCGGTGAGCAAGAGAAATTGCTGCGGTGCATAGGTGAGAGCTTCGCCTCCACAACGCACGGTCTTTCGCCCCTGGACGATGACGGCAACCGTAAGACATGGCGCCAGAGAGGCCTGGAAGCTGGTTTTCTCAAGAAAACGATAGACTCGAGCACCCGGCAGAAGAAGTTCGTTGCGCCCCTCTGACGAGGCCCGCTCCGAGACGAGTTGGCGAAGCTCGGAAAACGCCTGCGATAGCTCACCCATGGCTGGACTGTATACCAGCAATCGGCGTTTTGAATTCCGCAAGAGTGGGCTAGTCTGCGGCGTGCAGTTTGATAGAAGTTTGCGAGAGCCCGCCTTCATGGCGTTGCGTAGTACGATGAATTCGTACTTCCCCATAAGCGATCCAACCTGGACTTCTCTGCGCGAGTTTTGCGATTTTAGGCAGCTCGAGAAACATCGTTTTCTCTACCCCGCCGGCGTCCACCCTAAGAGTTTTTCCTTTGTATACTCCGGCCTGTTCCGGTTGTTCTACGCTGACCAAGACGGTAGTGAATACAACAAGAACTTCTTTGACTCGGGAAGTTTCCCCGGCTCAATGGCGGCACTGCTGAAAGGTGAGGTTTCCGAGTATGCCATCGAGTCCCTAGAGGATTCCTCCGTGATCACAATCAACTTCCGAAGATTTAGGCAGCTTCTTCTACAGGCCGATGATCTGAAAATGTTTCAGATCTACTACTTAGAAAAAAATTGGCTCCTCGAAAAGGATGCTCGAGAACTACAAATTGTCCAAGAAGACGCGGCGCAACGATACCAGCGTTTTCTTGGCAGGTATCCCTCCATCGCCGCAAGAATCCCCCAGTACCACATCGCCTCTCACTTAGGAATAACTCCTACACAACTCAGCCGCGTCCGCAAAAAGGGCTAAACGTCCATGGCGACAAAAAAACTGCCCCGCCATCAACCTATGTAAATGTCACCGGCCTGCTTCTATCGTAGTTTAAAAACACAACGAAGCCAAGGAGGCCCAAGTGCAGATAATTACAGACAACATTAAATGGATATTACTAGTTTCCGGTATACTGACCTCTTCGATGGTCTACGCGCTCTTCGCCCCTGAAGCCGCCATGATGAATACCTTGGGCGTATCGCTGAGTGACCCCGCCGCCAATCTCATCGTGCGGAGCTGGGGAAGCCTGGTTAGCTTAATGGGGGTGATGATGATCGTTGGCGCTCTGGTTCCCAAGTATCGAACGCTAGTCGTGGTGATTGCCGGCACAAGCAAAAGCGTGTTTGTGGGAATTTTCGTGGCCTTCGGTAGCCAATATTTGGGGCAAGCTGCCTATGTTATCGCCTTGGATGTCGCGGTGGTGCTTGCCTTTGCCATCTATCTTTACAACAGTCGAGGATCAGAAAAACTCCTTGAAGTACAAACACAGGCTGGGTAATTTCCCCATGGTGTTTCTACCACTGCTGGCCCTGCTTGCTGGTTCGGCCATTGCTGTTCAAGCCAGCATGAACGCCCACCTTGGGGTGCTACTGAGAAACTCCCTGTTTGGAACGGCCGTCGCCTTTTGCGTAAGCAGTATTTTTACGCTCATCGCCATAGTCCTAACAACCAAACACTACCCTTCCCTGGCGACCATCAAAGCGGTTCCCTACTACATGTGGTTTACCGGCGCCGCCTTCAGCTCACTAGGGGTATCTCTCTTCTATTTCTTAATCCCCAGGCTGGGCATTGGCCCAACCATGTCCTTTGCACTAACGGCGCAAATCATCGTTGCCGTGGTTGCCAGTCACTTTGGATGGTTTGACTTACCTCAACGGTCCATCAATGGCACCCGACTCTCTGGCATCGTGGCGCTACTCTCAGGCATCTATCTCATCAATTGGAAGTAACATGACCAATCTTGCAGCGTTCAACCGGGCAAACATCCACAATCTAACCAATCTATGGAAAAAGATGGGCGTCTCAGAGCTCCCCAGCGAGCCCCTTCACAGCGATTTTACTACCTCCTCATCCTTCCCGCATCGCTATTGGTGTGATTGGGACAACACTCCTTTTTTACCGTCCAGCGCATTTTGGGCCGCCTTGCCAACAAGGCATGTGGTTCCGGTCTGGTGCGACAAACCCTATGCCAAGGAGCTTGAACAAACGCTGCTTGCTCTCGGCTACTCCGTGCGATTTGCGCAACAAGCAATGTACCTGGAACTGGAACACTATGCAGTGCCAGACTTCCCTCCACCAGATATCACTAGAGTTTCCTCGCCCAAGGACATCGAAACCTGGGTCCAGATCGCCAGCAACTCCTTTGGCTATGCAATAGACAGCTCGGTCATTGAGAATATTGCCAACGACCAAGACATCAAGCTTTTCACCCTCCACTGCGGCGATGCGCCAGCTGCCGTCGGAATGCTGTACAAGAGCGGCACGACTGTCGGCGTACATCAAGTCGGTGTTACTGAAGAGTTTCGCGGCAGAGGCATCGCCCGCACACTAATGCACTACCTCCTGCAAGTCTGCGTCGATTGGCAAGCCACCTTAGTTACCCTACAAGCCTCCGCATCTGGCGAGGGGCTCTACAAGCAACTGGGTTTCACAAGGCAATTTTCCATTCGGAACTACAGCCGCAGCGCCTAGCCTCTCTTCAGCGCGAACGCCGCTTGAGTTTTGCCAGAGCACAACGTAGCACTGGTGTTCTACTGAGTCTTTACCGCTACGCCAAAGGTCGTGGCGAACCAAGTTTGGCTCATGCCCGAGCGTTGCGCGAAGACGGCCTCATCTGCTCGTTCAAAGCGCGTGTCGATACGAAACACAATTTGATCGTT
>JAESTW010000021.1 GCA_016763395.1 Kofleriaceae bacterium | reverse complement strand
TGCCTCTGTTTCCGCCATTCGGCGAGGAGACATTATCAAGATCGACTCCGCCCAATTCTGTGGCGCACTAGGGGCAACTGCCATGCAAACCGCCGATCGCCTGCTGCGCGGCCAATCCGTTCCCAAAAAGCTTTTGGTTCCAACCTTCCCCATCACTCAGGATACCGAGGGCATGTACAACGGCTGGACGGGTGCGATTCCAGCAGCCTTTGATAAGCCTTGGAAAAGTACCCAGCCCCAGTGGAAGCCTGAAGTTCGCGAAGCCAAGGATAGCCCATCAGAATAAATAGGCAGTACCGAATTGCATAGCCTGGCCTACAGCATGAATTTCATCGCGAGTTTCTACATCGTGAGTTCCTCAACTGTGAGTTCTATCCAAGACAGCCTTGTTCGGAGTTCTGCGTGTCTCCTGCTTACCAGGTTCCATGTCATCCAGTAACTCGGTTGTTGCAGGGCGGCATGCAGACCGCCGTTTGGCGCTCTCGTTTGGAGCAGTGGTTGCCCTGCTCATGAGTGTGGTCCTGATTCTATGGCAAAACAGCTCGACAAAACTTATCGAAGAGCACGAACGAGAAGCGGAGGCTGCGACGATTAGCATGCTCTCAACCTCCGTCGAAAAGGTCAGTACCTCAGGGAAGTTCCACGTACGCCTCTTGGTCGACGAACTGGCCAAACAAGACCGAGTTCTCTATGTAATTGTGTCCGATGCCAACGGGCGGATATCGGCTCACAGCGATAAGAGCCAAAACGGGCGTTTGCTGACGGCGGAGGAGCGAGAACTCATCGCTGAAGTCTTAGCGTCCGATTCTCCTGTGATACGAGACGTGAAGCGCGACAATGAAACCGTGCATCAACTTGCCAGCGTCGTTCGCTGGGGGTTTGACGACAACGACCGTCGCGTGATTTTCTTAGGTCTCTCTCGCAGCGTGTCCGAATCACGTCAGTCGAGCATGATGTGGCGAGTTGGCATTCTAGTTGCCCTCCTGACCCTCTTTTCCGTCGTTGCTGTGTTCATTATTAGCAACATCCTTGGGCGGCAAATACGAACGATGGCAGAACAGCTGGATGGAATCTTGACAGGATCGCCCCTCCTGATTCGCATCGAAAACGAGAAGGGGGAGCTCCTAGAAAAGAGTACCGCCTACGAACGAGAGACCCTTGGTGCCTCAGAAGATGAACTCGCCGGGCTAAAGCTGGCGATTGCTAACAGCTATCAGGATGTGTCTCCTGATGAGGGTACCACTTGGACGACCAAGAACAACGACACCTTTGTCTTTACCTCCTTTTCACTTGGGGAGACTCACGACGACAAGGCGACGCAGATTTGTGCGGTGGGACTCAATACGACCAAAGAGCGAGCCGCGGAAGAAGCACTCAAGGACAATGAGCAACGGTTGAGAATTACTCTCAGCTCGATTGCAGACGCTGTGGTCACAACAGACGCTGATTGTCGCATCATAGCAGTCAATCCGGTAGCTCTAGCACTGTGCCAAGGCACCTCGGATGAGGTGATTGGTACGCCAGTTTACGAAGTATTCAATACCGAATCACTCCAACCGTCTTCACGCGATCAACTCCTCCCAGAGAAGCTGACGTCGGCAACCATTGTCCGGGACCTGCTCATACAAAAGGATGGTATTGAGCGACAAATTGAATGGTCATCCGCGCCGATGGAAGATTCTCAGGGACTAGGCGTGGGCTTTGTTCTGGTGTTTCGAGACGTAACCGAGAAGCTGCGTGTTGAGGATGAACTTCGCCAGTCACAAAAAGAGGAATCGATCGGACGCTTGGCGGGTGGCATCGCTCACGACTTTAACAATATGCTAGGTGGCATAATGGGCGCTGCTGGCTTGCTGCGACTGGAGATGTCCGGGGCGGACGATAGCCTCGACGCAAAAGAGTGTTCGGAGTACATCGAACTAATCTTGGCTTCAACAAAAAGAGCAGCAGAGCTCACCGGACAGTTGTTGGCCTTCTCGCGCAAGGGCACCACCCAAGTTGAACCCGTCGACGTGCACAGCGTAATTCGGGAGAACATTGCGTTACTACAGAGTAGTATCGACAAGCGAATCGAGATTCACGCAGAACTTAACGCGGATTCTGTCGTTGTATCGGGAGAAACTTCGCGAATTCAAAACGCGATTCTCAATCTGGGAATCAATGCCCGTGATGCCATTGAATCGGCCGGTGTGATGACATTCAGCACCAAGAATGTAGAGCTAGATACTAGCTACTGTGAGTCCAGCCGCTTTCCTCTGGAAGCCGGTTCGTACATACGGGTCTCGGTGCGAGACACCGGCAGTGGAATGAGCGGCGAGCAACAGAAGAAAATATTCGAGCCTTACTACACCACCAAAGATCTAGGCAAAGGCACAGGATTGGGACTCGCCTCCGTCTATGGAACCGTCACCGGACACCAAGGAGCCATCGAGGTTGTTAGTACCGTCGGCGAGGGCAGCGTTTTCCATCTCTTTTTGCCGCTGCTTGGTGACGAGACTGCCAGAAAACCTCGCATGTCCACAGAAGTCCAGAAAGGCAAAGGAACTATCCTGCTCGTTGAAGATGAAGAGATCATTCTCTACACAACCGCACGAATGTTAAAGTCACTTGGCTACCACGTCATGACAGCCACCGACGGCCAAGGGGCAATTGATTTGCTTAGCGAGCAGTCAGACATTATCGATTTGGTGATGACGGACATGATCATGCCCAAAGCCGATGGAGCAGCGGTATTCCGCTTCGTACAAGAAAGCACTCCATCCATTCCAGTTGTAATCGCGTCCGGCTACACACAAAATCACTCTATCGAAGCACTTCGAGAAGTCGGGCTCGCAGGTTTTCTCGCCAAGCCTTACGACATCGAAGCCTTGGCGACCACCATCTCGTCCGCATTTGAGGCCTAGCTCAAACAAGGGGCGACTGCACGCTCCTACTTTACGCGGCAGTGCCGTTCATTTCGGGTGTTCTACACCAGATTTCTAGGAGAAGCTCGGTAACTTGGCGAAGTTGCTCGTGTCTATTCCTCCGAGAATGTCGCAGGAATGTCACCAAGTCGCCCCACTTTCGACACGGCGGACTGCCATAACGGCTACATGAGGATTTGTGTTCTGGATCTCGGCGGAATGTCCTTTCACTTGATGCATGCCATGGAAATCGCACCGGGTGATCTGACCATCCTAGACGATGTACGGCTGCCTACAGCAATCGGACAGGAGACGATGCAGACCGGAGTTCTCGCGCCCAACGCCTACCGCGCGGGGCTTCGCGATCTAGAAGTGTTGTGCCAAGAAATCCGTTCACTTGCACCAGACAGAATTGTAGCAGTAGCGACTAGCGCTTTGCGATCTGCGTCCAACTCTCACGCGTTTATAGCGGAGGTACAAGACCGATTCGGTCTCTCGATCGAGATTCTGTCCGGCGAAGAGGAGGCGATGCATTGCTACCGAGGTGCCGTCAGCGAACTCAGAGCGTGGAGCGGATCACTTGCGGTTGTTGACCTCGGTGGCGGTTCTTGTGAAATTGCCGTCGGCGAAGGCCGTCACTACCAAAGCTCGTATAGCGCTGACATCGGTGTTCTTCCCATCAAGGAGGCCTTCGACATTCGAAACAAACTCTCCTCGGATACCGCCGATGCCATCTCGCAAATGGTACGCCTTTCACTCTCTTCTGCGCCCCAAAGCGTACTCGAATCAGTACCGGACAAGCTAGTTTTCGCCTCTGGCAATGGCCGAGCAGTGTACAAACTGGCAGCGTCACTCTTTGAAACGGACCTTAGCGGACAGCTTACTCTCTCCACCCTGCGAAAGCTTCAAACTCTTGTTATCGGACGCCACCCCAGCGAGTTTGTTGCCCATGGCCTGGCCCCGCGCCGAGCAGAGGTTGTCGCGATTGCTGTGGTCGTGCTGGTAACCATCATGACCGTTTTGGGTTGCCGCAGAGCCGACATCTCTCGTCGCGGTTTGCGAGAGGGCATCGCACTGGACGAACTTGCCAGTAATCGAAAATCTAGAACTCGACACCTGCACAACACGAGAACACGACTGGCGTTACAAGCAAAATTGTAGCGGTGCAACTCTACTCCACAACAATCCCCAGCCGCGTTACCAAGGCCAAAGCAGCCGGAATCGAGAACTTGGTCTGCTTGACGATATTGTGCTCTGGATCGATTCGGTAATGCTCTGCCGTAGATAGGTCAGTGCCAGTGAGGTTGGTATCAAGAAAACGGGCACCTTCGAGGTCGGACTGGGAAAAGTCAGCCTGAGTGAGGTCGGTACCTGCGAAGTTCGCCTCATGCAGCTTGCATTTTATAAAGTGAGTTTCTTTCATTCGCAGGTCAATAAACGAGCAATGACTCAAGACACATTTCTCAAACCCGACAGAAAAGGTCAGCCCAGCAGCGGGAGACCAGTCAATCCCCATTAACTTGCAGCCAACAAACTGAACATCACAAAACCTCGCACCGCTTAACGTCGCCATCGTTAAGTCACATCCAACAAATCGACACTCTTCAAATATACAGCGATCAAAGCACGCTTTGGGCAAGCTCAGATTGCGGAATTCGCAGTCGTAAAATGTCTTGTCCGCGAATATCACACCGGCGCAATCGCCCTCAATCGTCAGCCCTTCAAAGTCCGTATCCGAGGCGAGTAATTCAATTAATGTCATCTGAGCCCTACTTATACCTAGAGTGAGGGGACGACATCATTCTCGCCATCTCGACTTGAGTTTACCATTTCGGCAACCGTTCAGCCCATCCATAGGTAAGCGAATACTCATTGAACTTCTTTTGTAAAAACATTCTGAATATTGGGGAGTTGGATCGACTTGGGAGACAAACTGTGTACAAACAGGCCGTGTCCGACTCAGCCGACACGATCGTATTGGTCAACAAAGAGATGGTTACCAAACTTATCTCACAGGGAGTGAATATCGCAGAGCAGTCGGCACTTTTCACCGGACACTAATTCCACCAGAAGTACATTCTCCGTGTCTCCTAAACTTGGCCAGCCAAGTCCTCCACGCCACTCATTCCTTGGTCCTGTCTGGGGCCAGATTAAGTGTATACTAGTGTGATGAATGACAATGACGTCAACAAAGCGATTGCACGTCACAGTGCTGGAGCGACCGTACAGCATCGTGGTCCGTTTTCAGATCTTGAGGTTCCGGACTCCGATGATTCAGAGAACCGGCAGTCGATGCGAGACAAGTGGGTAGCGCCCTTCTACATGAATCTACAAATCGAATCTGAGGAGTTTTGGCAGCGCTATTGGCAGGTTCAGGGTGAAGTCAATGTCTCGCTCTGCGTTGAGTTACTATCCTGGTTTGACTGGCGGCCGCGTATTGTTGGTGCTTTCTTCGTTGCGATTGAACGCTTCGACGAGACAACAGACCTGATCGATCGACTGCTATTGCGATCTGACGTGTGCTTTGCAGGTCGCGGGTACGCTTTGGCTCTTGCCCGTATCGGTACACCACAAGCAACAGACTTTCTCGTAGACTACCTAGACTACTACCTGACAAGGCGAGACCTTCAATTCGATCAACTCGCTTGCATGGGAGCGCTACAAAGCCTCGACATCAGGAATGGCACAACGCTGGCTCAGCCCTTCATGAAGCGCTGTGAAGAGTTCTACGTCGACAACCATTTCATCAACTGCGCTGACTCTGTGCAGGGATTTGAAACGCGGCTGTCCGCACTGGAATCGTTCGTGGCGAGGTAGAACAGACACTGGTTAACTCGAAGCAGAGGCGAGCATCGTGTCCGCCACTCCTGCCCGACTGTTTGTACCCAGTGTCCGCCGGACATCACCCCTAGTCGTCCCAGGCCGGAGCAGAGACGGTGGATGAATTATCTTGCTCCTCTGCGATGAAAGAAGCGAAATGTGACAGTTGAGAAAGGGCTGTCAACGAGAAAGCGATTTTG
>JAESTW010000282.1 GCA_016763395.1 Kofleriaceae bacterium | reverse complement strand
CCTTCCCTGACCTGCTTGACAGGTGGCTGGAGAACAAAAGTCCGTGTCATGCGTGGCTTCAATCCCATCGTCAGTCCACCATACCCCAATAATCCGGTGGGTACGGCTAGGTTGAGTACCTTGGTAGTGCTTCTCTGGCATCTCGGACGCCGACGAGCCTCGAGTGCTTCGCCACAATCAGTACCACAAGCGCAGAAGCACCACCGACGAGTACACTATTGTTGCTCGTAGGCGTCCGTGCTCAGGACAGGCGCTCAAGCAGTGCATCCACGTCCTCTGGGTCGTGGTAGATGGCAAAGCCAAAGCGCAGTCGATCGCCTCTGGAGTCGACCATAACGCCCGCTTTGTCCAATTGGGTGCATCTCTCTTCTGATCTCTCACTCCGGAAGGTCAAGAAGTGTCCTCGGTCGGGTGCATCGCGTCCGGGGATGAGTTCGCCTAAGTCTAGCTTGCGAGCTTCGAGCCCATCTAAGAACTGTTCTTGTAGTGTGCGGATTCGGGTGTGAATCATCTCGACGCTGAGTCCTTGCTCCAATAGCCAGCGCTGAACGGCATTGAATCGGTAGAGACCACTTGGGTCGAAGGTGGCGCCGGCAAAGCGCTGTCCGTCCTCGCTGTAGCCTACTTGCTTGACGCCATCGGACAGGCCTTCAAAGCCGGCGAACCATCCCGTGTTGACCGGACGCGGAGCGAATCCCGGTGGGCAGTGCATAAAACATACGCCTTCACCGGACATGGCGTACTTGTAGCCACCGGCGATGTAGAAGATTCTGGAGGCTATTCGGCTCAGATCTACCGGCAGGGCCATAAATGCGTGGTAGCCGTCGATCACTAGCAGAGTCTCTCGGTCCTTCAATACATCTGCGAGTTCTTCTAGAATGTCGACGACGTAACTCGAACTAAAAAACACCTGGCTGAGGTACACCATCGAGTGATTGCCAGCCTCGGCAGCGGCAATGAAGCGCTCACCGAAGCTCTGCAAGGGTTCTGCGGGAACCTCCTCAGTGGTCACTAGCCCCGCCTCTTGCCAACGTTTTTGCTGCCGCTGAAAGGAGTGAAACTCTGCATCACTACACAGAATATTGGCCTGCGCTGGCAAAGCGCTGTGCAGACGCACAACAAACTCATGGGTATTGGTAGCAAAGACGATGCTGCTGGCGTCCGGTAAACGCAATCGTCGCGCAATGTGCTTCTGCGCCTCGGGAATCACCTCAGAGAACACCCGATTCCACTTGTGGTCGATCATCTGCGCGGCGTCGGTCCATGCCTGGCAATGCGCATCGAAGCTCACGTCCGGCCAAGCGTGGTGGCTGTGCGCGGCAAAGTGTAGACGTTCGGGTGCGCCCTCTAAAAAACGCGAAAAATGTGATTTGTAACTTTTCAAGACTGACTCCGATCTCTCTGCTTGTTGCAACGACTGCCAATGGCCAACGCTAGCCATTGGTCATGCTGATAACTTCTCGGACAAGTGCCGTTGCACCCTCTGCCACCTGCGAAATTGTCGCATCGAGCATGTAGCAGGGTGAAGTGACGATCCGATGCGTCGCATCGACGACGATTTCGCCGTGGGTCGCCACCTGATGAGTCGCGCCCATCTTGCTAGCACCGTCAGCAGCGTCGCCGGCATCGCCCAAGGTGATTCGTACATCGGCAATGAGCTTCGCGAGGAGTACCGGCGCAATGCAAAGTGCGCCAATGGGCTTCTTGGCCGCATGAGTCGACACAACTGCCTTTGACACGAGCTCATTCACGCTCATCTCCGCGCCTTCAACAGCAAAGGTACAAAGGTTCTTGGCCGCGCCAAAGCCTCCCGGAATGACCAAGGCATCAAAGTCCGAGGCTTGGTATTGTTCTAAGTCGAGCACTTCGCCACGGGCAATCCGTGCTGCCTCAACAAGCACGTTGCGAGACTCTTCCATGACATCTCCGGTGAGATGATTGATGACATGCATCTGCTCAACATTGGGAGCAAAACATTGAAACGTGGCGCCCTCTTGTTCAAGAGCCAAGAGCGTCAACACCACCTCATGGATCTCAGAACCGTCGTAGACACCACAACCTGCCAGTAGCACCGCAATTTTTGTTGCCATGGCCGCAGCTTACAGCAGCCCATGGCACAATGGCAGCGGGCTGAGCCTATAGCGGCCTGTAGCGTTTCTTAAGGCCTAAGGCTCATCATCTCTACGATGAACTCCATGGGTACGTCGGCTCGCCCATGGATTTGCTCACTAGTAAAACCGACACCGAGAACAACCGGCTTCACATCTTTAAAAGGACGGCGCTCCTGCAATCCGACGATATCAAGGGCAACCATCGCGCTCTCCTTCTTGCTCTTGGACAGTGCAATGGCCTCGGCAATATTCGTACCCTTGCCTTTCATTTTTCCGTTTGCCTTACTCAGGGTACGCGCGTTTTTCTTGGCATCAATACCAAAAGTACCGACTAGGGAATTTCCCATTACACCCCAGTATGCGCTCACTGGTTTTTTTCCTAAGGTGGCGATCTGTTGCGGCTTGGAAGCCGTGAATTTCAATTCGTGCAGCTTGCCTTTCGAGGTTTTGATTGCCGCAAGTTTCACCTTGGTCTTCATGTCCATCATGGTGAAGTTCTTCTCTTTTGCAGCGTAGCTCATGACAACGTCAACTAGCTTCGCGGTGGCACTCGCATTGGTCAAGTCCATTGCAAAGGCAACCTGAGGCTTCGATGGAAAGTTCACCGCGATGCCTATTTCGCCGACAAGCTCCCCAAGTTGAGTACCAACTTGGATCAACAGTGGACTAGCACTGCGCTCTCCCAGTTCAGCAAGCATGGGCGACAACATCGTTAGATCGAGTCGTCCGCCTGCGAGTATTCCCCATGGTCCGGTTCCAATTCTTTCGACATTGGTGTAAGCCGCAGGCTGTTGCTTGCCGATAAGCGTCCTCAGCATGCCCGGTTTGACATCTGCGGTCACATGAAGCTTTAGCCCCATTTGGTCCGTCTCGAGTCCAATCTGCATGAGGGAAACCTGCTTCATGCCCATATTTACTTGGTCAGCAATGACTCCGCCTAGGTAGGAGCGGAGTTCCCTTTTTAGCTCTCCGCCCTTTTTCCCTTGGGTGATGTTAGCCAAGTGAAGATTAAAAAGTGGAATCTCCGATTTTTTCTGAGTAACAAGATTCGACAGAGCGTAGGGGGCAACCTCTTGCAGTGATGCTCCATCTCCGATGGCGACAAATCCGTTGTGGATAATATAGGGGACAGACACCTTCTCCATCGATTGCCGAAGAGAGGCTTCATCCGCGATCTTGGCAACCATCACAGTTTGCTGAGAATCCAAGATCAGCGCAGCTAGAAAGTTGTTTAGGTCAATTCCACCAATCCCCATCACTCCGACCATGCTCTCAAGCTGCATCAACGCCGACTGCCCGGACACTATTGCGCCCATTCCTGGCTGAGCCGCATCCAAGAAGACACCCACATCGGTCAGCTGGTGATTGGGATTGCCCAGAATAAGGGACGCCATTAGACCAACTGGTGCCTCTACCGCATCGGCGGGGATCGTTGGCAAAGGCATCGCTGCCGCCGATCCGCCCACTAGCGTCGGAGTGGTAGGCGCCGGCTTGGCACTGGCCGCCGGAGGAGCCTCGGGCACTACGGGCGCTGGCGATGAACCACCGCAGGCAGCACCACCTAGACACAGAGCGAGCAAAGAAGAGCGAAGAGCGTTTTTCGTCGTATTGAGCATATTGAGTCCAGTTCTAATTGAGGTCGTGTTAGCGGTGTTAGTCGTCTAGCTGGCTAGCAAAATTGGCGAAGAAGGAGCTGAGTTCTTCGGCTTCTACCGGAGTTTGCAGCTCATCCTCAATGTCTCGTTCGTCGATGAGTTCGGACGGAATTTCCGTGAGGAAGCGGGACAGTGTTCGGGGAACTTGTTTGCCCCGTACAATTCGGGCAACGCTTCTCGAGATATACAACACTTTTTGGGCACGTGTTATTCCCACGTAGGCCAGGCGGCGCTCCTCGCTAACATCAGCAACATGGTCCATGTCCATGATGTCCATCGCTTGTGGCATCAATGTCCGCGCATGCGGCAATAGCTCTTCTTCCCAGCCAATCAAGAACACAACCGGGAACTCCAAGCCCTTGGAACCGTGCAGTGTTGTCATTGTCACACTGTTGCCAACTTCTTTGTCCTCGTCGTCATTGGAGTCGAGGCTTAGGTTGCGCAAATACTCGAGCAATGCCGATTTACCCGGTTTCTTTACCTCGTGACGTCCGAGAGAAGCGAGAAAGGCCTCGACATTGTCAATGCGTTGTTGCGCGGCTTTGTTGCTGGGCGCAGCCGATCGCAAATCGTCGATGAGCCCAATCTTCTCCATCAGATCGCGAGTTTGAGCGACAACCGGCGATCCGCTTTCGATGGCAATCCCGAGTTTGTTAATCAGCTCCGTAAATTCTGAAATCGCGCTCTTGATACCCGGACGAATTCCGTCAAGCTCACCAACGCGCACAATACCGTTCCACAAAGGCATCTGATGTCCGGCGGCAAAACTCGTCAATCTTTCGACGGTGGTAGCGCCAATACCGCGAGCCGGATAGTTGAGCACTCGCCGAAGCGCAATCTCATCTCGCGGGTTGAGAGATACTCTCAGATACGCGATTAAGTCTTTTACCTCTTTGCGCTCGAAAAACTGTTGTCCGCCGAACATCTTGTACGGAATTTGCTTCTCACGAAATTCTTCTTCAATGCCCTTGGCCTGCAAGTTCGACCGATAGAGAACAGCAAAGTCCTTCCACGACCATTGCTCGTCCTTGCACATCTTGTCGATCTCTTGCGCGACAAAGCGCGACTCGATACCAGGGTCTGGCGCTATCACATGAGTGATGTTTTGTCCGGGCTTGTGCGCACTCCACAGAGTCTTACCGTATCGGTCCGTATTGTGGCCAATCACCGCGTTTGCAGCCTCTAGAATATTTGGCGTCGATCGGTAGTTCTGCTCGAGTTTGACCACTTTTGCGCCGGGAAACATCTTCTCAAAGCCCAATATATTGCCGGTGTCCGCGCCGCGCCAGCTGTAGATCGACTGATCGTCATCGCCCACACAACACAGATTGTTACTGCCAGAAATTAACGCGCGAATCATCATAAGCTGCGCGCGATTGGTGTCCTGGTACTCGTCTACCATCAAGAAACGGTATTTCGCGCCCCAACGTGCTCGGACATCTTCGTTGTTCTCAAAGAGGTGTACAACTTCAGTAATTAGATCTTCAAAGTCGACCGCAGCAAAGTTCTTGAGAGCGCTCTGGTACTTGCCGTAGACCTCGGCCGTAATCTCATCGTATTCATCGCCCTCGCCAATTGAATACTCGTCCGGTGATATAAAGGAATTTTTGGCCAGCGAAATCCGAGACAAAATCGCCTTGACGTCATAGCGCCTGTCGCCATCTCGAAGACGTCTCAGTATTTCTCGTATAACCCCAAGCTGGTCCGAGGTATCGTAAATCACAAAGCCACGTGGAAACCCGAGCGCTTTTCGTTCCTCTTTCAGAATCTGCAGTCCGAGCGAGTGAAAGGTACCCATCGTTAGCTTGTTGGCCTGCGATTTGTTGCCAAGTATCTCGCCAACTCGCTCTCGCATCTCGCCCGCGGCCTTGTTGGTGAAGGTCAGTGCAGCAATGTGCCGAGGATCAACCCCGGTCTTGAGCAGCTGGGCAATGCGAAAGGTAATCACCCGCGTCTTGCCCGACCCAGCCCCAGCGAGTACAAGCAAAGGTCCAGCCACGTGGGTTACAGCCTCTCGCTGTGGAGTGTTGAGCGTCGCCAAATCCATAGAGCCCCGACGCTAAAGCCGAGGCGCGGCGGTGTAAAGGGCTGAAGCCAAAGCTTGTCAATTGTCTCCGCTCAACTCGTCGCAAAACACCGAAAATACTATCGATCCCGTATTTGCACAACGGCACGAGGTTCCGCGAACTGAGGGGTTGATTTCCTTTGGAGCGGCGGCTGGGTACAATCAGCGCAATGCCCGAGTGCGAGATGGATGTCTACGATCGATTGCTGAACGAACTCAAGGCTGAGTTCCCCGGCTTTCGCGTGATCGAAAAAGCGGACAATCGCTTCCAACAGCTAATTCACAACCTGCTCAAAGTCGTGACCTTGGGCAAAATGAACAACTACATTG
>JAESTW010000281.1 GCA_016763395.1 Kofleriaceae bacterium | reverse complement strand
TTCCCCCTCGGCTACGCGGACGCCCAATAGAGCGATGTCACCGGCCTCAAGTCTTCGTCTAGCGATGAATACCAGCGACTCGGCAAACTTGAGTCGTTCCTCACTTGCCACGGTCTGCTCTTTTGCGATCAACGCCTGATGAAAAAGCCTGTGGACTTGTTGGTGAACAAGCCATTGGCTCTGCTTGAGCTCCATCTTCTTTAGATCAGACAATCGCTTAGCCGATTCAATTCGCAATCCGCGAGCGCCGCTAATCTCTATTTGTTGGGTAACTCCAAGTGAAAAATCCAGGCCAGTTCCATTGGCTCCAATGCGTGGTCCCAACGCAATACTAACGCTAGGATCTGCTGGTAATCGCGGACTCGCTCCCAACATAGCCGCCTTGCCAAGGCCTAGGTTGGCTCGGGCTACTCCGAGTAAGGGCGAGTTCTTATCCTCATACGCGAGAATGGCATGCAATGACACCGCTTCTCTCGCCGCTAGCTCGGGCTGCTCGGGCTGCTCGGCATCGGCATGTTCGTTAACAGCAAGTGAAGAAAGCATGGGTGCTTCCATCGAATAGTTGACTGTGGGCGCACTGCACCCGACTGTGAGCCCCAGGGCTATCGCCCCAACACTCACTCGTAATACTCTCATAGATCTACCTCGTAGAACGCTCAAATCGTCGCTCTACTCATTGCGTCCTTTGCCCTCCGGACGAGATATCTCTCGTTATTCGAGGGCCTAGGAACTAGTGTACAATCGTGTAAACACAGGCGCATTCATGAGAGTTTTCCCCATACATGACGCACCTATCCAAATTCGCTTCGAACTAGGAGATTGGAGGGCGAAAGAGCTGACGAATACTGTCATCGTCAGTGACATTGGCCAGCACAAAGGTACCGTGGCTATCCCTTGGTACAGCAAGGTTATCTCCAGATATGGCCACTATCATCGGAAAGGCGGTTGGAGTATGACAGAAGCAAGTATGGCACTCGCTGCCTTCACTGCCGGGTTCACCATGGTCCGAATGTCGTTCTGAGTCGGAACTGTGCACATCGCCAGTTGCCGCAAAATGTACCGATACTTCCACAAGCTCACACATGCCGGGGGTAAATGCATACACCAGCAACAACGCAATGAATGGAAAAAGTTTACGCACTTCGTGTTGAACAAGGATAACAACGGCGGAGCGTGTCCGCAAGTAGGTGCCCGTTCAACGAGCGGAAAACGATCGCATTTGTGACCGCTGTGAGGTCATCGGGTATCCGTAATCTACTACCCTTGCAGGTCCCAAGCGCCCAATGAGCTTCGTAACGCAGCCAAGTGGTACGACAGACGCGAGCCTGGCCCGAGGGCTTCGCTAGAGGCCACACCTCTTCGTTGTTTCCAAGGGCCACACGATGGTGGCCCGTCGATTGCTGATGAACTCAGCTACTCGGGACTGCCATTTTCGATCCAATCAACGAGCCGTTGTCGATCGAGGTCAGTTGGCTTTGCTCCGTTTCCAATGGGGAACTGTCCAGCCGGAATCGCACATCCGGACAACGACGTTGCCGAAACACCACAGCGAATTTTTGCCATTTCTGACTGCACGCTTGGCAGCAGAGTGTAGTCGCGCAGGGTATCGCCCGCTCCGTGGCATTCCCCACAATAGGTATTGAGGAATTCTGCAGCGAAGGAGGACCATGTATCGCCCACCGCTGCATCTGCTGCCGGTACCGTCGTCATCGCATCAGGCGTGCTGTCCGAATTTCCCGATCCGCACCCAGTGAATGCGGACACGACAGCCGCTCCAAGTGCGATCACAACGACACAGGTGCTTCTAGTGTTGGTGCTTTTTTTTGTGTTCATGTTTACCCTTAGGTTGGTGACTGTGTTTCTTGTCATGTTTGTGTTTTTTCTGGTGGCTATGTTTTTTCTGATGGCTATGCTTTTTTCCGTGCGTGTGCTTTGGCGAATTGTCAGATGCCTCAGCACTTTGAGCGTGATAGCCCACTCCTGCCGCCTTTGCTGCATCGAAAGCGTCCGCCCATGCGAGCACCAAATTGAGCCTATCGCCAGTGAGAGACCCCGGATCGTTTTTGGGCATCGTAGCTGCCTTCCCCAACGCCCCCAAAGATGTGCGGATTGACTGTCCGAGTTCTGCTTTGTGGTGTCCATCAAAAGGATAACCAGCCATGGAGAAGTGACTCAAACTTTTCCCTCCCTTTTTCCCCGACTTTGGCGGGGTGTGACACATTCCACACTCCTCCTCAAATACTGGTTTTGCGGCCTCGTATGCCGCCATCTCGATTTGCGTGAGACTCATTTGTACATGTGCCGCAACCGGGGCAGCCGTTGTATCCGGCGCAGGCGCAGGTACCGGAGCTGGCAGCGGCGGTGGATCGACTTCCGTTGGCGGAATTTGCTCTGAGAGCGAGCTTGGCGGTGTCTCCGTTTTGGTGGATTTTGACGACGAGCCACAGCCTACTAGGGCAATAGCAGCGATGATAGAATAGATAGTTGTAGGATTCACGTTGTTCTTTCTGTGTAATAGTTTGTGTTATTAGTGTTGATGATTTGTTGGTGCTACGTCACCGGACGCTGAATTCACATGGGGCGTAATTTTCACTCCGGTGCCATTTTGATACACAAGTACTGCTCCGCGATCGGCGCCGATTGTCATTGTGATCGCTTGCACTACCGAACTGCCTAAGAAAATGAATTGCAGTGTCCTCGAGTTTTTCGCGCTGGCCCGTCGTAGCCAGGCCGCACAAGTTAGGAGAACCGAAAGTATGGTCGCAACCTTCATAATATCGCGATGAACATGTACCAAGTCATGTCCGGGAGCACTATGTCCCATAATCGACGTGCCTAGATACCCAAATGCTACGGCCAATAGACCTGTTAGAGCCCCCGCAGTGTGAAGCCACAATCCAAATTTCCACAGTTCCTCACTCTGCTTTAGTACGGCAAGACTCCACAGAACTGTGGCAGCGGCCCAAAATGCAATTGGAAAATGCACGACCATAGGATGTAGATTGACGGCGGACTGAAGTCCGGGGAGGATGGATTCCATCTGTAGTTACTCTCTGTATTGCAGTACACGTAGTGCACAGCGCAGACTGCTCCAAGGGCGAGCCCTCGTTCAAGGGCCTATCCTTAGGTTGCAGCTACGAGATTCACGCCAATTCAAGTGGCGCAGGTATGCATAGTCACAATCAGGTGCTGCTAACAGTGCATTTGCACCTCAAGCAGAGACCCCATTGCCACAATTTGTCACGATTCCTCGGACAATCAGGCGCTTCAGAGAATAAGTAGTACGTGCTGGTTGACCAGCGAATCTCTGGGCGGGCCGCGAGCACCTGGCGCAGGTCGCACAATCCGACTCTTGCTGGCAGGAATATACTGAGGAGCTTGATAGGATATCAGAATCCCGACCACAGCCCGATTGGGTACGGGAATCGCCCCATAGATCTCGTGTCCGGCCATGCTCGGTGTCGGTCTGCAGCAACAGGCCGCATCCAGTCCTTGTTCAACTGGGACACCAGGATCTCCGCTGTCGCAGCAGCTTGGCCCGATCCATTGAATGCCTTGATTGGGCGCTATAGCGATGTTTGTCCACGAACCAGTTGCCCAAGCTTCAGTGGGCACAGCCGCTGAGAACAAGAAGACAATGAGAAGGAGGCGAATCATGAGCTTGCGGCACACTACCACAAATCTCCTCCCTTGCAGAAGGTGAAGT
>JAESTW010000020.1 GCA_016763395.1 Kofleriaceae bacterium | reverse complement strand
ATTTCGTGCACAGGTCTGTCAAATCGACCTTTCGAGTTGATGATGATATGACGTGTACACTCATCCACTTGGCAGTAACGAGATTGAACATAATAACGAATCCACCAACCGCATACTCTCCGAATTCCCCTTCAGGTAACTGAAAGACAAGGTACGGTGGCATAGAATTGCAGTCGTGCCACCATGATCCAGTGGCTGTCATTTTCTTTCCGTCTGGCAGAACGAACAGTTCAGAAATACATCGAGGAAGGTGAACAACTTGGCCGCCTAGCTCAGAGTCACCTTAGTTGCCCACCCCTTCATCGGCGTCCGCACAACGATTGATGCGGGTGTGAACTCGTCTGCAAGGTCCTCGAAATTACCTGTGGCGTGGATGGGAAACATGCGGTCCTTGTGAGCAAACACGTCTGGACAGAAGAGAAAGCTCACCAGGATTGGGATTCCCAAAACACCTTGCATGACAACGAAGCGTACCTCAAAGGGACAATTCTCAGCGAGTAAAATCACTCTAGACTGTTGTAGACTGGGCTTTTCGCCCATTGAGGTTAAGATGCCGGCGTAATGAGACGACGACTTGGACCTGCTGCTTTATTCTGCTTCCTGCTCGCCTGCGGAGGTGACGATGAAGCCAGCATTGATCCGGTGTTCGAGTCGGCTGGCCCCTTTGCGGTCGGCAACACGACGGTGAGTATTACAGATAGCAGCCGAGTCCGGACGCTGACGGTTGAGATTTGGTACCCACAAGTAGGCGCCGAGAGCCAGGGCCAAGCTGTAGAGGAGTTTTTGTCCGGCGAGAACAAGGCGAGTTACGAAGCGCTTCTCACTGCCGCTCCGAACGATTGTCCGAGCATTAAAACACAATCGGACAGAGACGCTACGCCAACAGTTGCCACCCCCCTGCCCTTGCTGGTCTTTTCCCACTGCCACAACTGCGTGCGCTTCTCAAGTTTTGCCATTGCGGAGCGGCTCGCAAGTCATGGCTTCGTCGTTGCTGCTCCAGATCACACCGGCAATACACTCTTCGATGACCTAGCTAGCGAAGGCGCCGATCTCAATTCAGAGTTTCTGCAAGTCCGTGCGGCCGACATATCTTTTGTCATCGACTCGATGCTAGCCGGGCAAGCCAACCTCGTCGTCGATCCGGACAAGATCGGTGTCTATGGCCACAGTTTCGGCGCTGTTACCACCGGCCTGGTTCTGCAAGAAGATCCAAGGCCGATTGCCGGTTTTGCCATCGCCTCGCCGATGGAGAATCCACTACTAACCGGCGTTGAACTCGAGAAAATCGTGGATCCCGTAGGTTTCTTGGTTGCGGTAGAAGACAACAGCATCACCGAGTTTGGCAATATTTTCATTCGCCAAAATTTTGACGACGTGACAGCGCCCGCCTGGAAAGGAGAGGTCTCCGATGCTGGCCACTGGTCGTTCTCGGACATCTGCGGCGTGCACTCTCAGTTTGAAGCCTGTTGCGGCACGGGAACGAGACAGACCGACGGACAACCCTTCACCTATCTCCCTGTCGAGCAAGGCATTGCGGTCGCGCAAGCGTATGTCACCGCCTTCTTCATGGCCCATATACAGGGAGATGCCAATGCAAAGCGCTACCTCGGCGAAAACCGATTCCCGGACATTCTCGACATCCAAGAACACGGCGCTGAGCCCGGCACGTCCTCAAGGCTTCACTAACCTACAAACATTCGCTGTTGAATGCATGCACCGCCAGGCTCCGCAAGGTCTTCCCGAATCGATCCGGGTCGGCTATCGACGTAGCCTGTGAGTAGCTCAAGAGCATATTCGAGGTATTCGTTATCTTCTTCCTTACGATCATCAGCGTAGGCCGCGTCGCGAAGTCGCGCAAAGTCTGTCCGAGCCTTGTTCGCGAGATTTAGCGATTCAAACAGAGACATCATTTCCTCTACGGTGTCCACAAAGGCCTGCTTGCACCGAGGGCTCGCGATACAGCGTTCTAGCAATACACCGTGGGCCTCCCAAAGCGACTGATGGGACACTTCGACTTCACCGATCCAATCGTGATATTGGAGCGGATCGAGTCTAGGACGCAATCCGCGATCGAGCCCCCAAGGGAGGAGTACGAACTTATCGATACTCGGGTCACGATATACTCTGAAGTTATTCCGGGATCCCACACCGTAGGAATAGCCGTCCCATCCGCCAACCAGGGCTTCAACCGCAACGTAGCGCAGGTACTGAGGCATATCCAATTCTTGTCCGACCTTCTCATAGAAATCGTCCGGGCTTGATTCGTCGATGGCACGAATCAGCGCTTCCAAATCACTTCGATCGTTGCGTTTTTTGTTTGTCTCCAGATCAAACACCGATGCATTCCCAGGAAGGAAATCGACTAGATTCTCTTCGTAAAGATTGCCGTCATTGGACGAAAACCATCTCGACAAAAAGACTTTATCCTCGGTTTCTACGTTGGAGTAAACCCCGTAGTATTCGCCGTTTACGTAGACGAGTACATTGCTTGCTCGTGGTGCCGGCAAATCAGCGGCCCGGAATAACTCGTACGACAGGGGCTGACTCAACATACTGGGATCTTGCACATTATTGTTGAGAGTCATTCTTTTGAGCCCTCGAAACCGTTGCCCTTTTACAAATTTGTCGAACTTCAGTTTGAAGGCAGGTTTTCCGCTCATCTTGCGAAAGCTATACTCGCCTTTTAGCCGAACTCCGACATTAGAAAGGGTTTCCCCTCGGTACCGCAGTGTCGCCGGTGTGTACTCGCGCGGGTCAGAGTCCAAATTGTCAAGGGACTCGTCCGGGATCTCAATATCAAATCGGACAAGATTGCGAGTATCGTAAAGCTCAGCACTTGGGTCGTTTGGGTCCGAGAATTCGTATCGTCCGGGATCGCTATAGGAACCGTCGGGCTCCGAGCAAGCAAGGCCAAGTAGTGCAAGAGCGATTGTTGGCAAAATTCGTAGTCTCATGATTAGTAGCTCCGAGAAAAAGAAACACCGCCGCGAACCATACCTAGGTCACGAAGCGATCGGTCGAGGGGGATTTCGATACCAGTACTGAGTGTATTGGCATTCCAACGGTACGAAACTCTGGCAGCAGTCTGATGGAGCCATGTTTCTGACGGGGCATCGAGATTGGCGATGCTCTTAAATGCGAGCGATGAGTCGATCTTCGCGGTATGTGAAATTCGGGCGAAAACGGTTATCGGGATAAGTGTTTGATCAGGGTTGTCCAGGCTGCGAATCCAGCGGTGCAGCCCAACCTCTCCTCCAACTACAACCAGGGGATGTAGTTGCAGATCTGCGCCTGCATTCGCTCGCAAGGTTGTTGTCCGAGACAAGAAAAAACCAGCATCGTCGGTAATGGCAACCGTCGCAGCGACGTTCGTTGTAAGCCCTTTTGCATCAAAGATCGAAGCGGTGGGAGCGGAGACGGAGCCACCGACCCACCACGAGTAGCTTTCATGGAGAGTTTTGAATTCACCCTCCATGCTCAAATTTCCCACTGAGAAACGGCAACACGAAGTATTGGAGGTAATCCCCGTGCTCAGCGGAAAAATCACGCTGCCGCGAAAGGACTTGTAGCGGAGAGAAAGCTCCGGTTTGAGATTGAGCTGGTAGTAGGTCTGATGCGAGGTTCCGTACTGGGTCAGCATCGAGTCGATGGTGCCGGTGGTTTCGATCTCGGAACTTGTAGGACCCAACGAGTCGCTAGTGGCCGGACCTGCCCATGCAAGGGATGGGAAAAGAAGAAGTACAAGTGTGATAGTGAGTCGCACACCCAGTACTCAGTGCACCTGCTATGCCAGCCATTCTCTAGCCAGAAACAGCTGAATAGCGCCAATCGAGTGCCTGGATGTGGTAGTTTTTGAACGATTCTGTCCGACTTTTCAACTTGGTGCCAGGCTTTGCCACCCCTGCTCTAACGCTAGAGCTGTTGGCGGAAGAGTTTTCCGTCCGCCGCCAGCACTAGACGCCCAGTGTCCGACACAGACATATCGTGAATGCGAGTAATGGGAAACCCGGACTCGATCGGAGTCCAAGTGCCGTCTTGGTAATGGTAGATGATACCGCCTGCGCCGGCCAGGCTTCGGTGCTGGACACGGGATAGAACGCTGACGGAGAGCCAGCATCAAAACCGGTGCTATCCCACGAGCTACCGTTCCAGACAGCTGAGGGTCCGCTCCAAAGCGACCCATCACTGCCCTGTTTTCGATTGCTAAAATGAAAATCGCTATACTGCCGTTCCCCCACAGGGGTTCCATCCAGTTGTCTGAGTTGTCCGGCCTCGTCAAATACAAACGCACCGTCGAGTAAGTTTCCTGGGCCGGCGAACAAGAAGCGAATGCGTGTGTTGAAACAGCCGATCGGCTCAGTGATACTCTGATACGGGACGACACAGTGTTGACCGGTCTCTTGGTCCCGAACCGTTATGTAGCCTATGCCCGCAATGGTCCCCGCCAGAGATTGGTCTAGGATTTCAGAAGCTCCTAACGTGCCATTGAGCGCCTGTAGCCGGTTCTCTTGTCCGTTGGTAAAAATTGCGTGAGTCGCATCGATGGCTATCATTGTCAGCGATCCACTCCAGTCCAAGTTGCCAATCGCCTCACTCTCACCGAGGCGGTACACAGTATTTCCAGCTACATAAAAGGTAGTGCCATCTTGGGCTGTTTCTACGTTGTACACGGATCCTGTAACCTCTACGGGCGCGAATGCGTTGTCCGCGCCCAGTTCGCCTGAGGGGAAGGCACTCGCGGGAAGAAACAAGTCGTGAATCACCCTTTCACCATCAACCACACTTGAGGCCAGAGCTCGAACATTCTGTCCGTCGCGAAATGCCACCAAACTGCCAATATCGCCAATAACAGACCACTCAGCAATCGCCCCTTCTGTGATGTCCGCCGACAGCTTTCTTCGTCCGGTCCCCAGATCTACTTCGTTTTGTAGATTGCCGAGAACCACTGCGTAGGTTTCTCCGCCCTGCGATCGCAAAACAACTGCCTTGTCATCCAAGTCGACCAAGCCCAATGCTCCAAAGGATGGGAAACTGAGTGTTGTAAGAACACCACCAAATGAATCCTGCGTAGCCACTCCATACCAAGCTTCACTGGTGGAGGCAGCAAGAAGTCCGAGACGTGGGCCATTCTGACTCAGCACACAAGAGTCGACACGACCGGTAGCACCCGTGTATCCCGTAATCTCGGCGCTCCCCGATGAGCTGTGCAAACATCCATGTCCTTGTCCGCCGAAAACACTCGAGTCTTCAAAGTAGGAAATGGACGATTCAAATAGCTCGCGCGAAGTAAATGTTGTCCCTTGAAGCACGAGTGCGTCCGCCGAAGCGCCACTCTGATACCAAACCGTGGTCGCGTTTTCGGACACGCTGAGATGGT
>JAESTW010000280.1 GCA_016763395.1 Kofleriaceae bacterium | reverse complement strand
GTGTACGGAAGTCTGAGGTCCTCAAGGCGGCCATCAGCGTGCTCGATTCGCACCTGCACCCAATACTCTCCGTCCGGGGTCTCAGGAGAAATCAAGAAGCGAGCGATCCATGTCCGGCTCGTTTCATCGTAGTGCGCAATTTTGGTCTCACCGAATGGGAAGACGAGAACCACCGAGCGAGCGTCTGCTGGTGCTGGGATGCGAACTTCGGGGTCGCCTGGTTGGATGTGATCTGGACTCAGACTCGCTTGCCGTCCGTCCAGATTGTCGAGGTCGCCACCTGTGACTTGAGGCGCTTGTGCGTTGGCCGCAAGCTTCAATGCTTCCTTCTTCTTGCGTTCAATCTGATGCTGCTGGTACGCCTCTTCGCTCTCGAGTACCAAGAGTGAGGTGTGCTTGCTCATCACGCCGAACTCTCGACTCATCGCAACGATGATGTCTTTGTCCGCGCCATCTCGAGTTAACTTCGCGATTTGTGCGCTGGCAAAGCGTTTAGCAACCATGGTTCCTGCGATTGCTGGAGAAAGAGAGATTTGCTCTTTCTTGCTCTTGCCGGAAACTACCGAGTTCATTGTCAAACTGGCTGGCATCTTGCCCTTGGGAGCACGTACTAGTACCCGAAGTTCTTCGCCTTCAAAGAGTGTTCGCTGTCCGGATGGAAAGATATCAACGCTCTCTATGTCGGCAAAGCTCACGCCACTCTTGCGAGCGAGCGTTGGCGCGTTGGCCAAGAAGAACGCCAACTTTCGCGCTTCGATTGCTGTGTGCGGACGAACCACAGTGCCGCCTTCGCCGCCAGTCAAATTCTGCCAAAGCGCCAAGGATGCACCACGACCCAGGATAGCGGCGAAGAGAGAGGCATCTCCCAACTTCTTTGCGCTCTGTACGAGTTTTTCTTCCTGGGTCTCGCCCCAAGATGGGGTGCCATCACCGACGTAGATGACCTGCACGTCCGCAGCCCCTTTAGCAAGGTTTGCGGCGTGCTTCAGAGTGGCATCGAGGTCACTTGCGCCGTCGAGTTCTAGCTCCGAATAAAATTTCAATGCACTGGCTATATTGTCCGGTGTGGCAGAGACAAATCCCTTGCCCTGGGAACGAACATCGATATCGTGAGCAAAGAATGCAAACTTGTCTTGTGGCGACAGTTCATTTAGGACCATTGTAACCACCGCCGTGCTGAGTTCTCGGCTCTCAAGCGCACTGCGAGAGCTGTCTACGGCCAAGATGACTTGCCGAGCGGACGCAGGTGTAGCCGCTTCAGCAGAGCGGTTCCAAGAAGGCCGGACAGTGAGGGCTGTGTAGCTGAATTCACCGATATCTTCAGTGGCCAGCGCCGGGACGGTACTCTCGGAAAACGGCAACACGATATCTCGAGCCTGAGACAGGTCAGTATATTCGGCAGCGACCTGCCCGTTTACACTCAGCGTGAATTTACCAACCTCTGATTTTTCTGGCGGTGTCGCTAGATAGCGGTACTCATATCCCTCCAGGCTCTTCTGCAATGGTGCTGCGTAGCGCAAGACCACTCGCTTCTCGCTCTCTCCTTCAATCGGAAAAACTCGCAGCTTAAACCAACCACCTTGTTGCCACTCAAGCAGAGCTGGATCTTGCATCTCATCGACAATGCTCTCGTACACCTGCCGCGCTTTGATGCGCTCGACAAACTCTCCCTCCATCATCCGGCCATTGATTTCCATCGCCATGCCAGTGACCATCACACCATCGGGTGCTGGAAAGCGGAAGGTGCCCTCTCGCTGCTCGGTAGAAGGGTTGTAGAAGACATGCTCGACTTCTGTAATTGCCATACCACCAGCAATCGTCACGGACACAGACATCTTTCGCAGCTGAAGTGGCGCGGCATTGTCGCCTTGTCCGACTTCCAAGCTGCCGATACCTCGGGCTTCGGCCTCGCTCTCAAGTTCCAGACTCCAAGCACCGGAACGAGGGCGAAGGCGGGTCTCAAACATCATCGTGGTAGACGCCTGATGGCTCATCAGAACGTCCGAGTTCAAAATCGTCTGGGTTTTCCCATCAACGACCAGCATAGCGTCTTGCGCACCCCGCATTCTCGCCTGGCCCGCCTTAAGCTCGACAATCATCTTGCCTTCTTTGCTCTGTCCGAGACGCAAGTGACTTCCACTTCGCATCCAAAGTGTTGCATCCCCGAGACGTACGACACTACCACGGGGGCCCGCCTTAAGTTCTCGGACACCTTGCATCGAGTCGCGAAGCGCGAGCCAGTCATTGTCAACCAGCGCCAGCGCGGCATCCCCACTATCAAAGAAAACCGCGCTCCGAAGCGCGCTCAACTCGGACATATCAATTACTTGTCCGGTATGCTTCATCGACGCATGCTTGCCATGCTCAGTGCCACCACAACTGCTCAGAGCGGCGAGAAGTGTGAGAGAAAGTGCTGAATGTAAAAGTGTAGAGTTCATTGTATTCCTGAGTTTGCTAGGAGTCATTGCGAGTAGAGTTTTCACAGTACCGAGACCTCGGCGACTGTGACCGTCTGCCCTTTTTTGAAAAGCTTGTATGGCAAGGCAACGCGTTTCTCGGTGGCCTTCCCCTCGTTGAGTACAACCACAACCTCGCCTCTTGCCTCTGGGAAGTTGCTGCTTCCCGCGCTGTAGTAATTCACCGCGATCTTGTACTTACCGGGCGATGCTTTGGAGGCAGTAAAACTCTCAGGCCCGTACCCGTTGGTCACATCACCGAAGAGACGTCCGCCAAACTTCCCAACCTTGTGGGAGTAGAATACCTTCTCGCCGGACGGATTGGTCACCCACAAATCGACGTCACTTCGGTCGGTATCCCAGGTTAGGTAGATCTTGATGTCGTTTTCGGTTCCGCCCTTTAACGATAGCTTTGCAATCTTCTCGTCTAGTCCGGCGACCTGCACAGTTTTCCCGGCCTTCCGTGCACGTGTACGCTGGCGTTTGTAGCTTTGTGCCAAACGTTCTTTGGCTGGATAGCGCAGCAGCTCGGGCGTATCTTCCGAATCGACAATCCGCTCAAATAGGCTTCGTGCTCTGTCGTAGTCGCCCAATCGTTGCACTACGTCCGCAAGCTCAAAGCGTAAACGAGAATCGTCCGGACGAATTTCGAGAGCGGCAGACAATCGCGCCTTAGCAGCTTCAAGTTGCCCATTTTGCTTGAGCACGCTGGCCAGCGCTCGGTGCGCCTTGTGATCTTTGGGCAGAAGCTCAACCACCGCCGAGTAG
>JAESTW010000279.1 GCA_016763395.1 Kofleriaceae bacterium | reverse complement strand
TGATCGCTCGGTCGATGGCGAGCCGGTATACCGAACTCCGTCCGAGCTATTTGGCGCTGTGTCTCCCAATGATACCCCAGTGTTTGATGAGATTTTCGAGAAGGCAAGTGTGCTCGTTGCCGGCCGAGTGGTCCTGTGTCCCATGGCGGTGGGCGCTCATGTCGATCACCAACTTTGCGCTCACGTTGGCAGGCGGCTACAAAAAGCCGGTCAAGAGGTCTGGTTTTACCCCGACGCGCCCTACTGCTTTCCCGATTCAGGCCCCAAGGTTCGCAGCGACACGAGTCTCCTGGCGTCTCGACGTCTGCGGGCGCGAATTTGGTCCAATCGGGCGGTTGAGATTGATTGGCAGGCCAAGTCTGAGTTGGTCGCCGAATATTCAAGCCAGATAGAGGAACTCTTTGGAGATTTGGTCAGCTATCAGTATCTCGCCGAGGACTATTTTCACCACATCGGCGGCACGCTAGAACTCTATCATCAGCTTCGTTGGTGATAGTTTTAGATATCTTGGATACAGGCAATCGCCTGAAAACAAATGATTAGAGCCTGGCACTGGATGCCTGGTGGATTGACTACACATGTTTCAACAGCGCTGAGTTGTTTGGTGGAACAATCCTGTAAATCGGCAGTGCATCCGTCTTGGCAGCCCTGAAGGTCTCCGCCACCCATCCCACCAGAGCAGGTGTTTATGACATCGCATGCATCAATACACACTGCCAATGGTTGAACACCACCGTCTAAGCCTGGGGGACCCGCATCTGTTCCTACGCTCGCATCATCACCTGGCATCGTCATGGCGTCACTGGCGAGATTGGCGTCTGTCGCGATCACCGAGCCATCCTCCACGCTTCCCCTCGCGTCGAGTCCCGATGCATCAGTGATACCCACGACAGCGTCTGTTTCGCTTGCAGCGGAGTCAGTCGCCGAAACCGATCCGTCCGTTGCCGTACCATCACCACCAGTACAAGCTGCTAGGAAAACGATTCCGAAGAATGCATATCTTGAGGTAATCATAAACGATGTAATACTGCATTCGGGCTCTCGTGTAAAAGACCTTTGACACTAGGCATCTCGGCTTCTTCTCGCTATGGTGCGCCCGCTATAGACAGCAAGAAGGAGTATCACATGATTGTCGGTGTAATTGGTTCTGGGTCCATCGGGCCTGATTTGGCTTACGGATTTTTATCTGCTCTCGCACGCGAGAAGGGTAGCAAAGTGTATTTGCTCGATATCAAGCAAGAGGCGCTTGATGCTGGTGTCGCTCGTATTCGCGGCTATGCAAAAAAGGGCGTTGCTCGAGGCAAGCTCTCTCCCAAGATCGCAGCGATTTTGGAAGACGCTCTCATGCCAACGATGGACATGAATGATCTCGCGGACTGCGATTATGTCTTAGAAGCGGCGTCCGAGGAGTTGGGTGTCAAACGCGCAATTCTCAAGACCCTTGAAGGCGTTGTGAGCAAAGACTGTCTCATCGGTTTTGCTACCTCCGGTTTGCCGCGCAAGATTATTGCCAGCGAATCCAAGCATCCTGATCGCTGTTTTGTGAACCATCCTTTCTTCCCGGCGTGGCGCTCTTTGCCGATCGAGGTTGTTCCCTCTGGCGATGCAGCTCTGACCGAGAAGATGATGGCGACCATGCGTCACTTGGGCAAGGTTCCACTTCGGACATCTGACGTCGAGTGCTTTGCCGCAGACGACATCTTCTGCAACTACATTGCCGAGGCTGCTCGCATTGTAGAAGAGGGCATTGCCAATCCCGCGCAAGTCGACAAGATCGTCAACGACGCAATCGGCGGCGGTGGCCCTTTCAACGTCATGGACGGCACCCAGGGCAACTTGCTCACTGTACACTGCCAAATGCTCATGGAAGAGGCGGAGACCGGAACTCCTTGGTTTAAGGCACCGGAGATTCTCACCACCCAGGGCAACACTCCTTGGCATGATCGGAATAGTCCCTACGACTCTACACATGACGATGCTCTTGCCAAAATCGTCTTGGATCGCATCCTAGCGGTACTTATCGCTCGCACATATTACGTTGTTGATAACGGCATCTGCGACGCGGCGGATCTCAACTGGATGACTCGCATGGCCCTTGGGTTCTCTAAAGGTCTGCTCGAGATTACAGCGGAGATCGGCGCGGACAAGGCACACGACTTGTGTACTAGCTTCGCTTCCAAATTCGAGGGGTTTATCGTCCCAGAGAGCATCGTCAATAAGACATTGGCGGACGTTCGTTACCGAGTTCAGGTTGAGCGAGATGGCGACATCGGAACTGTCATCGTTTGGCGCCCCGAAGTCATGAACGCTTTGTCCGCCGCGACTATTGCTGAGATAGATTCTGCCATGACTGAGCTTGGCAACGACGACGCTATCAAAGGCATCATCTTTACCAGTGACAACGGTTCTCTGGCTGGTGCGGACATTGGTGAGCTAGCGGCTCTTGAGTCCCCGGACTTGTGCCGCGACATCTGCATGAAGACGCATCCTATTATGCAGCGCATTGCAACGATGGGGAAACCGGTTGTGGCAGCGCTCAGTGGCGCAGTCCTCGGTGGCGGCGCTGAATTCTCGATGGCTTGCCACGCGCGAGTTGTCGGCAAGGGCCTGGTTCTCGGACAACCCGAAGTAAACCTTGGAATCATTCCTGGTTACGGCGGAACCCAGCGTTTGCCTCGTCTCATCGGTTTTGAAAAAGCCTACACAATGTTGCGCAATGCTCAAACCATCGGTGCCAAAGAGGCATGCGAATGGGGCTGGGCCCACGGAGAGCCAGTGGCCGATCCCAGAGCAGCTGCCGCGGATCTAATTCGCGAGCACTTGGCCGGTAAAGTGAAACTCACTCCAGTCAATCCTGAACCAATCGCTGTGCCGAGTGAGCTACCTACAGTAGACATCGGACACCGCTCGCTCACCATCGATGCCATCTTGGTGGACGTTATTGTCCGAGGCCTAGCCAAAAGTTTAGAAGAAGGCCTGGCAATTGAGGCGGACGGCTTTGCCAAGTGCAAAGAGACAGTCGACATGAACATCGGCATGGGTAACTTCATGCAAAACGGACCTCGCGTCCCCGCACTCTTTTTGAACGAATAGAGAAGGTAGTAGCAATGACAAAACAAGACGCAATTCTCATTCTCGACGGCGGCAAGCGAACTCCTCGCGCCGACATGCTTATCAACAATCGCGAGCCCGGGCTTTTTTCGAGCATGAGCACGACTCAGCTCGGCGGACACGCTATCAAGGCGACACTGGAGAGCACATCGATCGATCAAGAAATGGTCGGGCACGTGGTCATGGGCATGGCCCAGCATTCACACCGAGATTCAATCTACGGCGCAAAAGGAATGGCTTGGCGCGGGGGCCTCGGACGCACAGTTCCAGCTCTCACCGTGGCTCGAATCTGCGGTTCTGGCGCTGAGTCAATCGCAGTGGGCGCGGACATGATCGCTGCCGGCTTGCGCCACGACAAAGAGCGACCCTTTATAGTCGTCGGTGGTGCTGAGTCGATGCAATATCCATTCAGCCTCTACAACTACCGCGGCAAGAAGGTTGGCGCGGCGGTGCAAAAGTACGGTCCTATCGACAGCAAAGCGCTGCCGGCGGGAACACACCTGCAAGACATGTTGCTGATGAGCCTCTATGATCCCTCCGCACAAATGGCGATGGCCAATACTGCCGAAGAACTCGCTCGTCGCTACGAGATTACTCGAGAAGAAGCGGACATCTTTGCATTCCGCTCACAGACTTTGGCCAAAGAAAACCGCGATGCCGGACACTTTGCGGAAGAAATTGCTCCGGTG
>JAESTW010000278.1 GCA_016763395.1 Kofleriaceae bacterium | reverse complement strand
TTGACGGCGGCTGAACTTGCGCTTCGCCAGAGACTCGGGTGAGCTCGCTTAGAACCGTTGGCGGAAGGTGTTTGGGAGCATCCTCGATGACTGCTTTGGGCGCGCTGGGCAGGTTGCAATTCTCAAGACAAATAATGATTCCAAGTCCGCCCTCGCCATTGCCAGGTCCAGGATTGTCGCCACTGCCACTTCCTTCACCCGGGCCTTCGCCCTCGCCATTGCCGCCACTTCCGTTACTATCGCCAGTTTGGCTGTTGGTCTCAGTACTGGGATCGGTCTTTTCCGGTTTTCGATCGGTGGGTTGCCGCTCTTCCCGGACAATTTTCTTCTTGGGTTTGACTAGCGCTTTGGGCTCCGCCGCTTTGGGGCTTCCGCCTGATGAGGCCATACCCGGGAGCGTTGCCGCCATCACCACACCGCGATTGGGCCGGCTAATCTCCTCGATTTGCCACATGCCGGCAATGATCAACGCGCCACCGATGGCCACGTGAATGATACCGCTGCCGATGGCAAGAAGCCGAAACTTCATACCTGCTGTCTTTTTCTCTGCAATGTTGTCGAACATAGTTTCTCCTGTTGGTTCAAACGGAGAGGGGCGAGCGGCGATCTAATTTGTTGTCTGTCCGGTTCTGGCTGCTTGCAAGCGGACTGCGAGCTTGGGGTATCAATGAGGCGGGAATTTGCTACAATGGCGAGAATGGGATTGCGGAATGGTGTTTTGGGACTGGCAGTCGTGCTCTTGGCGTGTTGCAACGGTGATGCCGTATTGCCACTGGTTAGCGTGGGAGAATCACCTGTTGTTCAGTGCCAAGGCGCATCGCTTTGGAGTGCGGATGAAGCCAAGCTGAGTTCCAAGGCTGAATCGGAAAAGCAGTTGGCGGCGCGCCGGACTGCGGATGAACTGGCGATCCAGGAGCGGGAGAGCGCTGATGCTTCTCAGGATGCTTGGCTAGAGAGGCGTTCCCAGGCAGTCTTGGCGGTGGAGGCGCTGAGGCATCGTGGTTGTAGATTACCCGTGCTGAAAGACCAACGCGCGGCGAGAGCGCGGGCGGACCGAAGTAATTATCCAGAATGCGTTGGCAGTTCCGACCCACTCTGTGGGCTATAGGAAACCCGGTGCTCAACACCAGTTCCGCAGGGGGTTGGAAGCCAAGTGCTTGATGCGGTCTTTCGGTATTGAAAAATGGAAATAGTGTCCGATGCCGACTCGGGCCTTCGTCCTCTTGCCACATCGGATACGTAAGCTAAGAGCGAACCATCCTTTGCAGCGCCAGCAAATGGGAGGCTAGAGAGCGTGGGTTTTTACATCATTGTGCTTGGGAGCCCTCCTCGGCGAATCCGGCATCGTGACCAAAGAAATTGTTTCTGAAGACATCCACTGGAAGAAGCAGTGCACCTCCATCGAGCGCGGAATCGAACACAGAAAACGGTTTTACAAGGCAGCGGCTCATACAGCTCGGTAAGTGGTGGTGGCGAGTGTCAATCGTCTTATCACTCCTGCACTCTTTGAGACATTGCTCATCAACAACAAGACGATCGGGCTTGTGCGGCTTCGAACAGGCTAGGCTGATGCAAAAGCAGGTAACGAGGATGCGCATTGCTCCGGGGACGATGGCAACACGCAAAGGATTCAGCCATCGTCTCGTTTTCTCTGAATTACCTGGATTTGGGCAAACTGCGCTTTGTCCATGGCGGCTTGGGCTGACATCCTTTGTGGGAAGGACACCCCAAGGAGGACGGGCTTTGATCTCGAAAGTGATGAACTTGGGCATAGGCTGGCCCTCGTAAATCGTCTGGTTCAGTGGCTAGAGAATTGGCGAAAAGCCAACTGAGTCATCGGACTCCCAATCGCCGGACGGTCTTTACCTCAGTCCTCTATTGGGGGGAGCCGTCGACAATTTTCCCACGTGGGCATGCGGGCGTATGCCTCTTGCCACATTGTAGCTGTCACGCGTCGTGCCTTCTTGTAGTCGATGTGGCTCCGGGGACGAAGAGGACCGATACTGAGCCAAATCCGCTCATTGTTGGCATTGAAAATCCGTAGGTACTCTTCGTTGAGTGGTTCATTTTCTGATACCCACGCGATTGCGGAGCGCAACTCACGAAACTCCAAACGCCAGTGGGAGACCCAGACCGAATCGCTACAAATTTCGCATTGATGCCGTGAGTCTTCAGCGCCATCAGAAGTCTCGCTAGTCCAGACCGCGCAAGAGTCACTCGCTCGAAGTCGAAGCCAGTATACTAGTCCCTCGTCGGCATCGAGAATATCGACAGTCACAAACACGTCGGTTTGCGCGAAATCTGTGGTTTCGCTTTCGGGAAGAGTCCCTCTCTCAGCTTGTGGGGAGGTACAGGAGAATAGTAAGGGGATGAGGAGTGATACCGGGAGGCTTGAAGTTTTCCACATGGCAGATACTCAAGAATAGGCTAGTAAGTTCCCGTTTTCCAACGTGTGTAGCCTATACGACCCCTACTTCACCTTGACAGTCGGCATTCTCACACCAACTGCCCATATCATGAAGCGCTAGCCCCTAGTACATCGCCTCAATCGACTCGGAGAAGTTCTCATTGACCTTATTCCGCTTCACCTTGAGTGTCGGAGTCAATTCCCCATCCTCAATCGTTAAATTGCGCGCCAAAATCGTCCACTTCTTAATCGTTTCGACCTGCGCAAGCTTACTGTTCACAAGCTCCACAGCACTCTGAATCTCCGCCCGAATCGCAGGTACATCGGCCAGCGGCGTATCCCCCGGCGCGTTCGTGAGAAACTCGTCAACTGCTTCTGAATCGAGAGTAATTAGCGCTGTAAGGTACTTGCGCCGATCCCCGATGACTACCGCCTCATTGATAAGACGATTGTCTTTGAGCCCCGCCTCAATATTCTTCGGCGCAACGTTCTTGCCGCCAGCAGTAATAATAATGTCCTTCTTACGTCCGGTGATATGCAAAAAACCAAGCGAATCGATTTCGCCCAAGTCGCCCGAGAGCATCCAACCGTCGACGAAGGTCTCAGCGCTCGCCTCTGGATCTTTAAAGTAACCAGCACAGACATTCTTGCCCCGGACAATAATTTCGCCATCTTCAGCGATTTTGACCTCGACTCCGGGGATTGCGGGTCCGACGCTACCGAGCTTTGTCCGACCATTAACATTGAGGGTCGTTGGGCCGGTGTCTTCGCTCTGTCCGTAGACTTCGTGAACGATGATGTCGATGCTGGCAAAGAAGTCCAGTATCTCTTTGGAGATGGGAGCTGCGCCACTGACGCAGAAGTGAGCTTTGCCCAGTCCGATTGCTGGCTTGAGCTTGCTCAGGACGAGTTTGTCCGCGAGCTTATATTGTAGGCTGAGCTGGAATGGCAGTTCTTTGCCGGCGTTTTTGTGCGAACTCACTTGCGTGCACACCGAGCGTACCCAGGTCAGAAGATGCGCCTTGGCGCCCGTAGCCTCGCCCAGCTTGACCTGCAGCTTGGCGTAGAACTTCTCCCAAATTCGCGGAACGGCGAAAAAGATTGTCGGTTGAACCTCGCGCAAGTTGTCCGGGACCTTGGCGATCGACTCAGCAAAATACACCGCGCCGCCGAAGGAAATGGGACCGTGGATGGTAACCATTTGCTCGGCAATATGTGAGAGAGGCAAGAACGAGAGGACGGAGTCGCCATTCTCACTGTTCATCGTCTTGGACAAAGATGTGGATGTCCAGGCGAGGTTCTCGTGGGTGAGCATGACGCCTTTGGGCGGTCCGGTGGTACCCGAGGTGTAAATGAGCGTTGCCGATCCCTGGGGCTCTAGCGCATCAATCGCAGCGAAAAAGTCGTCATCGCTGCCTGCGTCGCCCTTGGCCATAAACTCTTCCCAGCTCATGACCGAGTCGCCCAAATCGCCAGCCCCCTGCATCGCGACTACGTGCTTGAGGTGTGGCAGGTTGGCTCGCTCTAAGGCTATCTTGTCCGCCTGCGATTTGTCCTCCACCAAGATAACCTGCGACTCGGCATGGTTGACGATGTACTGAACTTCTTCGGGGCTACAAGTGGTGTAGACACCGGCCGCGTAGGCGCCAATACACATGGCTGCCACGTCCATGATGACCCATTCCGGGCGGTTGAAACCGAGTATCGAGACAGCGCCTTTGTGGCCTACTCCCAGCGCCATAAGTGCTTTACCCGCTTGTCGTACTTCGCCCGCATAGCTGCGCCAATTGGTTGGTCGCCAGCGATTGTTGACCTTTGTATAGTAGGCAGGAGAGTAGGGAGTTTTCTCTGCGCGCTGAAAGAGACGAGAGGGGATGGTATCGGTTTTGGTCATGTCTAGTTGCGTTTCCAGATTTTTGGCATATCGCTGAGCCTTCCGTAAAGCACTGGCCCTTGGTCTTTGGAGGCGAGAAAGCCGTCGACGTAGGTGAGGGCGCCGCCGATGGTCTGTTTGTATTGTGCGTTGAAGTTGGAAGGGTGGAAGCCGATGGAGTAATTCACCGGAGCTGTGAGTAGCTCGCCATCCCAGTTGGCTTGAAAGATTTCGATCATCTCGGTGGTCGATACATAGTCCACCAAAATTCCATTGTCCGGGACTTCGAGAACATTGATGCTCTCCGTGCCTGGCACTAGAATGTCGTCTACCGAAGGGTAGTAGGGTTGGCTTGTATCGCCAATGCTCGACCAGTGTTCGCGATTCCAGGCGTAGAGCGTGCCCATGCGCGGCCCATCCCACTCATCGAGACGCTTCCAGTTTAGTGCGCTTGTGTCCGCTACATACCCGGCAGCAGCGAGGGAGCGTATGGTGTTAATCTCTGCAGTCCAGCCACCAGCTCGGAAGGAGGTGGGCTTGCCCAGACCGTGTTCTTCAAAGAGCTTGTCCGAGGCCAAGAGCAAATTCGTGAATTGCTCGTCGTCGTAGGACGAAACCTGGACTGTATATCCACTGGGGTCGTCGGAATACACTGTCGACGGCTGGGTGTTGCAAGGGATGTCCGGGATGTTGAGAATTGTTCCGACTTGCTCGACGAAATTGCAATAGGGATGAATGTGCAGACCGATTTCGTCTTGGTAGGTGTCGCGCATGCCTTTGAGCCAAGCAACTAGCAAATCTTGCCGCTCTTGAGACACAGTGGAATCGGTGAATGTGTAGGGGCCGACGAAGTGGGTCAGCAATAACTCTGGATGCTCATCGTGCAAGTCATCTTGCAAGGCGAGAGCGACATCGCTTGTGTCCGCATCGTCCCAATCTGTGGTGACGACTACGTAGAGGGGATGGCTGCGTTTGAAGGCATGGCTGGCAAAAGCAACTTCGGCACCATCAGCAGAAAAGAGCAGCTGATGATCGCCAGGAGCCAACTGGGAGAGATCGATAGTCGCCGTGAATCCTGTGTCCGCTTTTTCAAACCGGATTCCTTCCCCGGAGTTGAGCCAGCCGTCAACGTAGTCGGTATCCACAGGACTGGCAATTGTCACCGTGATGGAGTCGTTGCCAATATCGACTTCGTTTCCGATGATGCTCCATTGCCGGAGTCCGCCCAGGGTAAAGCTGGCATCGTTTTGAGCCGGTGCTTGGGGCGTTTCACCGGGGGCAGGAAAGCCCGAGTCGCCGCAGGCGAGCAAGCTGATAGAGAGCGGCAGCGCCAATAGAAGAGAGTATGGACTAAGGGGGCTAGGCATCATGGGCCGACCCTAACATAGGTTAGAATGCCAGCATGAAGAGTTTGCTTGCTGCGATCGTGTGTTGTGTTGGACTGGGATGCGGCGGTGCATCGAGTGGTCTTGGCGTCACTCCCGGGCAGAGCAGGGCCGAAGCTGAGGATTCGCTAGAGCGTAGCAAGTATTGCCGGGGAGGTGCTGCCACACACAAAATTCAAAAGTACGGGCGTTGCGGCGTCACGGGATTTGAGAACGTCGAGTCTTGGGTTGTCGTGAATTACAGCAAAACGGGCAAAGTCGTCCGGGCTCGCCGAATGGAACGCTTTGGCTCTCACAGAGAAGCGGTCAAAGGGTGGAACCTGCGCTGGGAAGAGAGGCGCAAGGAACTCGGAAAAAGTTCGAAAGAGGCGCGAGTACAACTAGGCGTTATGGGAGAAACTCCAGAAGGAGCGATTACGTGGAAAGTCTGGTTCAGTGCCTCCGAGGGGCACTTAATCGGGCTCTACTTGGTAAAACCCGCAGATGCTAGCGACGCTCAAGTCGTGGAAGTAATCCGCGCCCGGTAGCAGGTGAATTTGACCGCAGCCAAGACAGTTAGGCGTTGGCTTTTTCTCCCTCACTCTTTTCTTTGGCGGCTGCGCGTTCGAGCTTCCAGTCCTTCACTGCGACAATAAGAAAAAGTCCTACAGCGATCAAGAGGACCACATCGGCAATGTTGAAGACTGGCCACTTGTGTCCGTTGTATTTCCAAAGAACAAAATCTGTCACCTTGCCGAAAGCAATTCGATCGATAATGTTGCCGATAGCTCCTCCAGCCATCAGTGAGAGCGCCACGATAAATCCAGTCTGGTGGTCTTCGGCCTTGTGAACCATAGACACAATCGCGGCAATCGCGATGGCCGCAACAATGGCAAGGAAGACCCGCCCATTGCCCATCTCAGAAAACATGCTGAAGGCAGCACCTGTGTTGTACGCCAAGACATGATCCCAGTAGCCTTCGATAATCACTCGGGGCCCGTCTGCTAGCGCACTGCGCGCCCAGTATTTGGTGATTTGATCGGCAATGATCGAAATCGACCCGATCAGAACTAGAAGTCTCCAACGGCGTGGCATGCAGGGTATTTAGCGCGCAAGTAGGACTAAGGAAAGGCGAAATGTCGGATTCGTTGTCGGAAAGGCGGTCGGAAAAGACGATTCCAGATCGATCGCCTTTTCTCACAGCGCTGCGGCTCGCCCTTAAATAGGGCGCGCGATCGTGGTGGAAGACCGGAGCTTGCCGCAATTTGACGAGCTTGTCTCAGGGGCCAAGGCTATCGAATACTCGGCTCCGGGGTTTAAAGAGTTGCTGTTACATTCGTAGTTCTGCTGCCATTGGCGTCCAGTAGGGATGGCTCAGAGGCATAGTCTGGCCCACTGGGCTGTTGGCGCAACACGGGAGAATTCGGTGAAACGCTGAAGGTATTTCGGCCGATTTCTTTGCTCAAGTAAAGCCCCTGGTCGGCCAGCTTCAAAAGATCCGTAGCAAGCCCATCTCTGCCTGGGACCGTCGACGCGACCCCCAGACTCAAGGTTACAATTCCAAGCTCCGTTTCTGAGTGCTCCAACTTGAGCTCGCGAATCGCACGAACGAGGTTGTCGGCTACGCGTTTCGACTTGTCGAGATCATCCTTGATAATGACGACAAACTCCTCTCCGCCGTACCGGGCCAGAAAATCGGTTGCCCGACGCAAAGAGGAACGCAAACAGTCTGCTACTTTGCGAAGACACTCGTCGCCAGCGACGTGTCCATATCGATCGTTGTACTTCTTGAAGTGATCAACATCGATCATGATGATAGATATCGGCGTCTCCAGGCGACGGCACTCACGCCAATAAATGTCTAACTGCTCATCGAAGTGGCGACGATTGAAAAGCCCTGTGAGTCCGTCGACCCGGGAGAGGCGGGCGAGTTGATTGTTGGCCTGGACCAGGCGTTCAGAAGCCCTCTCCAAACCCATCCTTTCCCTCTCATAGTTCTTCAGAATGACGCCGATC
>JAESTW010000277.1 GCA_016763395.1 Kofleriaceae bacterium | reverse complement strand
TTACAACTCAATTGGATCTATCTACTCGCCTAATTCTGGCCAACGACAGAGGCCACGCATCTCTTCAGCTTTGCAATACCCAAGGGATTCGTAGATGCGCCCAGCGTGGTAGTCCTCGTCTGCGACAAGCAGCAGGTTGGTCGTTTTGGGCTTTGCTAACGCCGCCTCGGACACGTGATGCACGAGAGTCGCGCAGATTCCTCGCTTTCGCGCTTCGGGAATGGTCATTACGGACTGAAAACGGCCAAAGTCGTCGCTGAGAAAAAGTCCCAGGCTTGCAACCATCTGAACGCCGATGAATGCTCCGTACCATTGTCCTTCGCCCGTCTCGACACGTGCTCGGTACGCCGCCAATCGTTTTCGGACAAAGTCTACATATCCCACTTCGGGGAAGTCCTCGCGACACAGTAGCTGGCACTGTAGTAGGTCTCGCCAGTCGCTATCACCGACTAGGCTTCGGATCGCAATTTCACCATTGGGGTGATGAGGTGCGTTGAGCGTGGAAGCGCAGAGAACGACACTCTTTTCGTAGCGATAGCCAGCTTGCACAAAAGGGGCGATTTCTCCTTCTTGATCAGAACAGTCCCAGGTAAAGGTCTGATGCTTGACCGCGGGCTGGCCAGCGAACTCCTTGGCGAAAAGTTCTTGCCAACGCTCGTAATCGCCCGCAACAGGGGCACGCGGAAACACCAGTAAATTCCCCCAGTAAAACTCAGGCTCTTTCGGGCTGCGGACACAGAGGTAGTCACCTCGATCGAGTATCTCACCGTCCAGTTGTGCCAAGTCCGAGCGCAATCCCTTCGAGAGCAGATGCATTGTCGGACAGTAGCAACCGGACCAACCAGTGGTCAACAAGAGAGAGCTCCACCTGGCCGTTGATAACGTCCGCCGCACAGTGTAAGTAGAGATTGTGACAATAGGCCCACATATTGGACGTTGAACTCATACCCGCACTCGCGCTCTTAGTGGGCGGTATTGTCGCTGGCTTCGTCAACGTAATCGCGGCCGGCGGGTCGCTAATCACCATGCCGCTGCTCATCTTCATGGGCATTTCTCCGACCTCAGCCAATGGAACTGTCCGAATCGCAATATTGGTTCAGGGCCTGACTGCGACTTTTCGATTTCATCGCGCCGGGAAAATTGATTGGAAGGTGGTTCTCAAGCTTGTTTTACCTGTTTGGGCCGGCGCGCTCGTTGGTGCCATCGCCGCGTCAAAGATGGCGGACACAGATTTCAAAGCAATGATCGGCTGGATCACTCTTGTAGCGGGTGGGGTTGTTGCAATCGACTTTAAGAAAATGCTGGCCAGTCGTTCAGGCGAACTCAGTAAAACTCGCAGTGCGATCTTCCTACTATCTTTGCTCATCGTTGGCTTCTACGGTGGTCTGGCACAAGCCGGAGTGGGCTACCTCTTTCTCGCTGCTCTCGTTATTGGTGGCGGCTATACCCTCGTCGATGCAAATATTCTGAAGGTGGTGCTTGTGATGGCCTACACTCCCATTGCCATCGTCGTTTTTGGCATTAGCGGCCAGATTCATATCGGCTACGCAGTGCTCTTGGCTGTAGGGCAAGCTATTGGTGCCCACGTTGGCGCTGGAATGACACTTACCAAGGGCGAGAAAATCATTCGCCCTATACTTACCTTGGTCGTCATGGCAGCTGCCACCAAACTCGTTTTCTTCTAAGAAGAACACCTGATGACGTATTTTCTGATGACGCTGAGACGGACTGTCGACCTTACTTGAGCTCGGACGCGGCTTCAATTAGCGTAGCGTTGGAGTGACGATTTTGATAGGCCTTCAAGAAGAGAGCTTTTCTGATGATTCCCTTCTTGTCGATAAGGTAGGTGCCAGGATGTGCGTATCCGTCCTTGTTGAGCAGGCCATAACTCTTGATCGTCGCGCTATCTGGGTCAGCAAGTAGGGGAAACTCGATTTTCTTGGACCTAGCAAAGGCTGCGAGTTTGTCTGCGGGGTCGTAGCTAATTGCGACAACACGAATTCCGGTAGCCTCGATCTCTTTGATATCCTTTTGCAGCTCGACCAGCTGTTCTTGGCAGATTGATCACCAGACCGCGGAACGATAGAAGACAAGAGCCACGTTTGAATCACTGCGGAGTTCAGAGAGGGTCACCAGTTTTCCCCATTGATCGATGAGCTTGAATTCCGGTGCGGATTCGCCAACCACAGCGCGGGGAGTGTTGTCCGGTGTAATCTGTGCGAGAGCTTCTGTCTTGGGAATCGTCTGGGGCGCGACCGCACCAGCTGACGTATTCGGCGTTGTCCGGGTAACATCTTCTGTCTTCGGACTCCTCTGAGACTCGGTCTGTTCCGACTCTTCTGACGACTTCGCGCAGCCAATCAGCAGCAGAGTACTAGCAAGCACAGGAGTCACGATGGCGGAGGCGGTTACGAGAATCGTTTTGGATTTCATCACGAGCTAAGCCTAGCAGAAGTAGGCTGGCAGCCAATCTCCCAGATTGGAGGGTGACAGTTGAAACTGGGACGATTTTGCCGGAGACCTTTGTGATTGTCTGAGTATGCAATCATGAGGTGCTACTGGTACGATGTGTGGAATGCATGCGTATCACAGGAGATGGTTGGCTACTGCGATACTGCTGGCCGGCCTTGTGTCCGTTTCTTGTAAGGGCAAGGTTTCCAAAGCGACTTCTGAGCGTGCTACCACCTTGGCCGAGCTCTACAGCCTAAGGTCGGTTCCCACCTTTGATATCAATCTCAGTAGCGAGGATATTGAAGCACTACGAATAAATCCTAAGAGCTGGGTCATCGGGGATTTTGAGTACGCTGGGAAGAAATACGGGTCTGTATCACTTCGCCTTAAGGGCCACCGGAGCATGCGAAGTATTGATGACAAGCCGGCGATCAAGCTGCGCTTCAACAAAGGCAAGGACCACCGAGGCCGCAGCTTTTTGGGAGTTCATCGCGTTACGCTAAATAATTTGGTCGAGGATCCAACGATGATCCGCGAGTACCTTGCCTACCAATTGGCTCGAGAAGTCGGTTTGCCGGTTCCCCAGGCAGGTTTTGCCAACATCAGAATCAATGGTGAACTCCGAGGTCTGTACCTCGTGGTCGAGACCCCGGACAAAGACTTTCTAAAACGACAATTCGGTTCAGGAAAAGGGGAGTTGTACGAAGGCGAGTATGGCTGCGACCTCTTTGTCGCGGACGTCGATGGCTTTGAGCAAGATAGAGGCAAGAAGGACCGAAATCCACTACGGCGATTTGCAGAGGCCGCAGAAGCGAAAGGAGATGAGGTGTGGCGTCCGGACGGACCTATGACGCTTGAGCACCTTTCTCTGTTTTTAGCCTTTTCAACCTACGTCGGTGACTTTGACGGCTATCACCACAGCCACAACTATCGTATTTACCGTGATCCCAAAAACGATACTTGGCAGTTTATGTCATGGGGGCTCGATCGGGCGTTTTTCAAATCACTACCACCCTTCTCTTCACAGGGGCTGTTGGCGAAACGTTGTTACGCCCAGGCGGACTGTCGTAAAGCGTATTTGCTTAATCTTCGGCGTGTCCACGATGC
>JAESTW010000276.1 GCA_016763395.1 Kofleriaceae bacterium | reverse complement strand
TCGGAAATCTCATCGAGCAGCAAAGTGCCCCCGTTAGCCTGCTCGAACTTTCCTGGCACTGACTTATAGGCGCCCGTAAAAGCCCCTTTCTCGTGGCCAAAAAGCTCGGTCTCCAGCAGTGAGGGCGCCAACGCAGAGCAGTCAAAGGCAACAAAGGGCTTGTCCGAACGCGGTCCCAACCGGTGTATTACTCGCGAGAGCAACTCTTTGCCGGTCCCGGATTCACCAAGTATAAGTACCGTGACATCTGAATTGGCGACCTTTTCAGCGAGGCTCAAGAGTTGTCGCATCACACCGGAGTCGCCTACGATATTTCCCAGGCCATGCGCTTTATCGACTTCACCACGGAGGCGCCTTACTTCCCGAGACAGGGAGCCGTGTACTGATGCTCGCTGTACAGCAGAACGTAGCTCTGTTGCCCCAGCCGTTTTGCGCAAGTAGTCAAATGCGCCGAGCCGCATGGCTTCTACCGCAGAGCTCAGTCGCGCGCCACCACTGAAAATAATCGTCGCCAAATCCGGACAGTGCCTGCGCAATCGGCGCAAGAGATCGAAACCAGTGACTTCGCCCAAGTCTTCTTCGCACAATACTACATCATAGGAAGTGTCATGGAGAGCGGACAAGGCATCAGGCAAGTTGCTGACACCTTCTACACGGTACCCGACCCCCAGCAAAACCCGGACCAGCCGATGGATTTGAGGTTCTGGGTCCACTACCAATATTCTGTGATTGAGAGTTGGCATAGTTTTCTAACCCTCCTCGAAGAGAGGTAGTACAACGGTGGCTTTTGTGCCTTTTCCTACGGACGACTCATAGCGAATCGAACCACCATGCGCCTTGGCAATACTCATACAAATCCCTACGCCCAACCCCGAACCACGATGCCCCCGGGTAGTAAAGAAGGGTTCTCCCAACCGTTGCAAGACCTCTGGTGACATACCCTGGCCACTATCCCCGATCGTCAGGAGCGCACAGCCGGCCTCCTGGTCTTCGCGCAAGTCAACCGTGATTGTGTCTCCCGCTACTGTCGCTAACGCTGCGTTGGTCACAAGGTTGATAACCACCTGATCAAATTCTTCTCGTTTCAACAATACCAACGGAGACACACTGTAGTTGCAGACGATGCTGCGGGTACGCACATCTTTGTCATAGCGCAATATACTAAGTGCCTCATCGACCACCGCGGACAAAGACGCCAGTTCAAAGCCGTCACCCGGTGTCTCGTCCGAATGGTCCAAGCTACTGGCTTTGGTGAAGCTCCGAATTTGTCCGACCATTGTAGCCAACCTGCGTTGAGCGATTGCGATCGCATCGGCAAACTCGAAAAGTTCTGAGTCCTCGGGGACGCGGCTTTTTATCGCTTCCGCGTATCCAACGAGCGCCAACTGGTTGCTGATCTCGTGCGCGATTCCCGTGACCACTCGGCCTACCGCTGCCAACTGCTCTGCTTCAACCAATCGGGCTGTCGCGGTCTCCAATACATCGTGTTTCGCCCGGAGTTCCTCCTTGGTCTGAGCGACATACTTTTTGGATGCCACAAGTGCATGGTCGCGCTTCTGCAACTCACTTTCTGCTGCATGAAGTTTCCGCGCTAAGGATTGCCGCTCCAACGCGCAGTGTAATTTCGGCAATAGATCGCCTGGCCGAAACGGCAAACTGGCGACCCGCATCGGACCGAGTTCCCGCACCGCAGTATCTCGGGACTCGCCACTTTCAGGAAGCATCGCGATGCCAATGCTGCGATGGTCGAGCTCCCGCAAAAATTGCAAGGCTTCGGGAAAGGAGGCACGACAGCTGACGAGCCATGCATCCGGCACATTTTCAACGCAGGCGGCTCGCGCATCGCGTACCGATTGGAAAACCCGAATATCAAAATCGGTTTCCACAGCGAGCTGCTCACGAATCCTGTTCGCATCCAGCAGAATACTTTCCACAATATACAAGAGCACTGGCATTGGCTCGGGCCAGTCTACGTGATTAGACGTCTAGCTTGCTAGACAATGTCTAACATCTTAGACAAAAACTTCCATAACCTACTGATATCTAATCAGCTTGAACGGTAAAATATGCGGCCCGTATCTTGCGGTCTTACACGGTAGACCGAATCAAAGGAAAAAGGAGATACGATGAGAAATTCACTAGACACCTTGAGCCCCAACCTTGGCGAGCCGGAACGCAGCTTCATTTTTGCGATTGCCATGAAGTTCGTCAAAAACGAAGTGGAAGCGGACGACGTCGCCCAGGACGCAATGCTCTTGGCTCATAGGCACCGCGATAGCTTTCGTGGCCAGAGTAAATACTCAACCTGGCTCTATCGAGTCGCGACAACCACCTCACTAATGCATTTGCGCTCCAAAAAACGGAAGTCCAAGGAGTTGCTCGTGAGTGAACTCGCCAGCGAAGACTCGTCTTGGATCAATAGTCTGGAGTCGACAGCTCCGTCCCCCGAAGAGACGACTTGCGACCGCGAAGAGCTTGGTTCGATACTGCAGAGCATCGACAAACTAGGGCCAAAGTATAGCAAGCTGCTGGAATTACGTTGGTTTCGAGGCTGTTCGGAACGCGAGTTGAGCAAACGCCTGCACTTGCCGCTAACCACGATCAAAACCCGCTCCTACCGAGGCAGGCAACATATCCTAGCGACCCACGCCTTGGCGGCCTAGCGGGAATCTGTTTCGCGGGAAAACGCCGCTTTGTGGTGTTTGATAGCAGTTTCCCAGCGAGCGCTTTAGTAGTCTGCGGGTATGTCCGCCGCGAAGAAACCAAGCACAACTGAAATGAAATTCGAGACCATGAGTGGCATCCCATTGAAGGGCCACTACACCCCACAAGACTTGGAAGATCGGGGCTGGAAATACGAAGAACAGTTGGGGGATCCCGGACAATATCCCTACACCCGTGGGCCGCACAACACCATGTACCGAGGCAAGCTCTGGACGATGCGCATGTTCGCAGGTTTTGGTACTCCCGAAGACACGAACAATCGATTTAAATTTTTGCTAGACCAAGGACAAACCGGACTGACCACCGCATTCGATATGCCGACCTTGATGGGCTATGACCCGGATCACGAGCACAGCTTAGGCGAAGTCGGACGAGAGGGCGTGTCGGTTGCGACGATTGATGATATGGCCCGTCTCTTTGCCGACATCCCGCTGGACAAAGTATCGACTTCGATGACGATCAACGCGCCAGCACCGATTCTCTTGGCGCTCTACATTGCGATTGCTGAGCAGCAGGGCGTTAGCCCGGACAAACTGCACGGGACCTTGCAAAACGATATGCTCAAGGAGTTTATCGCGCAAAAGGAGTGGATTTCTCCACTGCGGGCGCACATGCGAATCACCCGCGACATGCTGGTGTACTGCACTAAGAACATGCCCAAGTGGAACACCATTTCCATAAGCGGCTATCACATCCGCGAAGCTGGCGCGACAGCCGTACAAGAACTGGCTTTCACCTTGGCGGACGGAATCGGCTACGTACAAGCTGGCGTCGATGCCGGTCTCGACATCGATGACTTCGCTCCCCGGCTCTCCTTCTTTTTCGATGTACACAATGATTTCTACGAAGAGGTTGCAAAATTCCGTGCGGCCAGGCGTATTTGGGCACGCACGATGCGCGAGCGTTTTGGTGCAAAGAACCCGCGCTCGTGGCTACTGAGAACCCATGCTCAAACAGCAGGTGTTTCTCTTATGGCGCCCCAGCCTCTAAACAACGTAGTCCGGACAACGATGCAAGCCCTTGCGGCTGTTATGGGTGGAACCCAGTCCTTGCACACCAACTCCTACGACGAAACCTACGCTCTTCCGACAGAAGCAGCCGCTAGTTTGGCACTGCGCACCCAGCAGGTAATCGCCGAGGAAACCAATGTCTCGGCAGTGGCTGACCCTTGGGCTGGCTCCTACTTCATGGAAACTCTTACCGATCAGACGGAAGAAGAGGCCATGATTTACATCGACAAAATCGACAAAATGGGCGGCATCGTCAAAGCGGTGGAAGAAGGATATCCGCAACGGGAAATCGCCCGTTCCGCATACGACTACCAGCGACAAGTGGACAACAAAGAGCGCAACATTGTCGGTATTAACAAATATGTGACGGATGAAAAAGTTGATATCCCAACATTGAAAATCGATCTGACACCCGAGAAGGGCCAGATCGAGAAAATCAAAAAGCTGCGAGAAGAGCGGGACTCAGAGCTTGCAGAAAAACACTTAGAGATCATTCGCGCCGCGTGCAAGGACGAATCCATCAACATCATGCCGCCACTCATCGCTGCAATGAAAGACAGAGTCACACTGGGTGAGGTCTGCGATGTGTTCCGCGAAGTATTTGGAGTGCACACCGATCCAGCGTATCTATGAGACGAATACTTGTAGACGCTATGGGCGGGGACAATGCTCCGCTCGAAATCGTCAAAGGTGCTGCGCAGGCTAGTCTCGGCTTGCGGAACACGGAGATTGTCTTGGTCGGCGATGCCGCTGAAATCGGCCGTATCTTGCCCAAGTGTCGCCACGATGGCAGCCGCCTGCGAATTCATCATGCGGCCGATACCATTCATATGGACGAAAGACCGGCGGAAGCAATTGCCGCCAATCCCGATGCGTCCATTCTCGTTGCTGCAGAAATGATTGCCCAAGGTAAAGGTGATGCCTTGGTCTCGGCCGGAAATACCGGAGCCAGTATCCTCGCCTGCGCCCAACATTGGCAGCTTTTGTCCGGTATTACGCGTTCTGCTCTGGCGGCGGTCTACCCAACAGAATTGCGCCGTGGCGAAAAAAACGACCCTTTTTCGCTCATACTCGACGTTGGTGCCACCGTTGATGCAAGCGCCGACAATTTGGTCGCCTTCGCGTTGATGGGCGCCGCCTATGCGCGCATCATTTCCCACAACCCTCGTCCGAGAGTAGCGCTCTTGTCCAATGGCACCGAAGCAGGAAAAGGCCCAAAATCCGTTGTTTTGGCACACGAGATGCTCATCAATGCCAGTGGGCTCAACTTCATTGGCAACATCGAAGGCTTAGACATTCCCCGAGGGGTTGCAGACGTTGTCGTTTGCTCAGGCTACGTCGGAAATGTGGTCGTCAAAATGCTCGAAGGTGTCTCGGACACAATCATGAATTTGGCCCGCTATGCCTACAAAGAAAAACTGATGTGGCGGGCGGCGCTCGCTCTTCTCTCAAGCGGCATCGGCAGACTCAAGGACATTACCGACTGGGCACAATACGGAGGCGCCCCGCTCCTTGGTTTTGACCATCTTTTTATCAAGGCTCACGGACGCTCAAAAGCAAATGCAATTTCTAACGCGATTCGCGTGGCGGACAAGTCACTCCGTTCCGATCTCTGCGGAAGTATCGAGACCCTAATGCACGATTTTGACAACACCTTGCAAAGGACCAC